>JAZDIY010000128.1:0-4231 GCA_043804445.1 Chloroflexota bacterium
CTCTGGCGATGGTGGTGGGTAGCATACCGATAGCATTGACCGGGTGTGGCCCCGGAGGGAGGCAGTAGCGTGCGCCAGCTGCGCCTGGGCATGTCCCAGATTAATACCACGGTGGGTGATTTCGCCGGGAACACCGCTAAAATACTGGCGGCCATCGCCGAGGCCCGGGACCTGGGGGTTGACCTGCTGGCGTTCCCGGAGCTGGCCATCTGCGGTTACCCGCCGGAGGACCTGCTCTTCAAGCCGCAGTTCATCCGGGAGACCCGGAAGGCCCTGGACCGGGTGACGGCCCGGTCGGCGGGGATGACCGTCGTGGTCGGTTTCGTTGATGCCCGGGAAGACCTCTACAATGCCGCCGCCATACTGCATGACGGCCATCTGGCCGGCATCTACCACAAGGTCTATCTGCCCAACTACGGCGTCTTCGATGAGAACCGTTACTTCCAGTCGGGGACGGAGTGTCCCATCTATGTCATCGGCGGTGTCAGCGTGGGCGTCAGCATCTGTGAGGATATCTGGTACGAGGCCGGTCCGCCCACGGCGCAGGCCTATGCCGGGGCCGAGGTTCTGCTGAACATCAGCGCCTCGCCCTATTATTTCGGGCGGGAAGACCAGCGGGCCATGATGCTGTGCACCCGGGCCACCGACGGCGTGGCCATCGTGGCCTACGATAATCTGGTGGGGGGGCAGGACGAGCTGGTCTTTGACGGCGACAGCCTGGTGGTGGGGGAGAAGGGGCAGCTCATCGCCCGGGGGAAGCCGTTCCAGGAAGACCTGATCGTGGCGGACCTGGATGTGGAAGCGGTCTTCCGGGCCCGCCGGCATGACCCCCGCTACCGCAAGGGCGCCCGGCGGCACGAGCCGGCCTGGAGCCTCACCCGGACTGTCCTGTCCGAGGCCCCGGCGGCGGCCCCCAGACCGCCCCTGCCCTCGCGGCCGGTGCCCGCCTCGCACCCGCTGGCGGCGGTCTACGCCGCCCTGGTGCTGGGCACGCGGGACTACATCACCAAGAACGGTTTTGAGAAGGTGGTCATCGGCCTCTCCGGGGGGGTTGACTCCAGCCTGGTGGCGGCCATCGCCGTGGCGGCCCTGGGGCCCGCCAACGTGGTGGGGGTGATGATGCCCTCCCGCTATTCGTCCCCGGGCAGCATCTCGGATGCCGGGTGGCTGGCCGGGAACCTGGGTATCCGGCTGCTCAACATCCCCATCGAGCCGGTCTTCCGGGCCTACCTGGAAACGCTGGCGGCACCCTTCAAGGGTACCCAGCCCGGCGTGGCCGAGGAGAACCTCCAGGCGCGCATCCGCGGTAATATCCTGATGGCCCGTCCAACCGGTTCGGCTGGCTGGTGCTCACCACCGGCAACAAGAGCGAGATGGCTACCGGTTACGCCACCCTTTACGGGGACATGGCCGGCGGCTTTGCCGTCATCAAGGACGTGGCCAAGACCATGGTCTATGACCTGGCCCGCTACCAGAACACGGTGGCCGGGCGCGAGCTTATCCCGGAGACGGTCATCAGTAAGCCGCCTTCAGCGGAACTGAGGCCCGACCAGCGGGATACCGATAGCTTACCGCCCTACGACCAGCTTGACCCCATACTGACGGCCTACGTGGAAGAGGACAAGAGCGTGGAGCAGATTGTGGCCCTGGGTTTTGACCCGGCGGTGGTGCCGCGGGTGGCCCGGCTGGTGGACAATAGCGAGTACAAGCGCCGCCAGGCCCCGCCGGGGGTCAAGATAACCCCCCGGGCCTTCGGGCGGGACCGGCGGCTGCCCATTACCAGCCGGTTCCGGGGGGATAAGGAGTTGTGATGGCACCGGGAACTGCCTCGGATACGGAAAGAAAGATAGTGGCCATTCTGCGGGTGCTCAGCGAGTCACCGGAGCCGCTGGGGTCGGTTACCATCGCCCGCGGGCTGGAGCGCTACGGGATTTTCTTAAGCGAGCGGGCGGTGAGATACCACCTGAGGATGACCGACGAGCGGGGCTACACCCAGCCGCTGGGCCGTGACGGCCGGAGCCTTACCGCGCGCGGCCTGGAGGAGCTTAAGGTGGCCCTGGCCCCGGAACAGATTGGTTTCATTCACGAGAAGCTGGAGCTGCTGGCCTTCGCCACCACCTTTGACCCGCTCAAGCGGAGCGGTCTCCTGCCCATCAACACCTCGCTGATTAGCGAGGCCGGGTTCGGCGAGGCCCTGGCGGTAATGAAGGCGGTCTTCCGGGCGGGCATCTGTGTCAGCGACCTGGTGGCGCTGGCCCCGGCCGGTACCAAGCTGGGCTCGGTGGTGGTGCCCCGGGGGAAGGTCGGTCTGGCCACGGTATGCAGTGCCGTGATTAACGGGGTGCTGCTCAAGTCAGGCATCCCCATCGATTCCAAGTTTGGCGGCGTGCTGGAGGTGATGGCGTCCAAGCCGCGGCGGTTCGTGGCCATCATCAACTACGCCGGTACCTCCCTGGACCCCTCCGAGCAGTATATCCGGGCGGGGATGACCAGCGTGGGAGAGGTGGTCCGCACCGGCACCGGCCGGAGACTGGCCAATTTCCGGGAGATACCCGCCCCGGCCCGGGCCGTGGTCGAGGAGAAGATGGCCCGGCTCAAGGAGGTGGGCATCGGCGGTATCTACGCCCTGGGCAACACCAGCGAGCCGATCTGCCAGATTGCCACCGGTATGAACCGCGTGGGCATGGTGCTGCTCGGGGGTTTGAACCCGGTGGCGGCGGCTGTGGAAGCGGGGATGGCGGTGGAAAACATCGCCGAGAGCGGGCTGATTGAGTTCTCGGAGCTGGTCAGCATCGCCCAGCTCCAGGTACCCGGGCCGGCTTGACAAGCCCTACCGTTGGGTCTAGACTAAAGCCTCAGCGTCATCGTCTGTCTCACGTCCGTTTAATGGCTTAGATTGAAAAGACTGGCGGGTCTATCATAGAATAAGGGGAAGTAGAGGAGAGAGCGGAAGGGGAAAAGCCCCTGCCGCGGTTGGCTGTGTCATCAGCATCCTTTGTTTGAGGTCAGTAGGGGACATGACAGACGGTACCGATTCATTTGAGCAAGCCGTAGCCCGGGCGGAGCAGCTGTCCCATCTGGCCCGGCAGGCGGCGGAGGGCTCGGTAAGGGTTTCCCACGAGGCGCTGCAGCGGGCTGAGGAGATAAGCCAGGCGGCGGAGGAGACGGCCGAGGAAGCCAAGCGGGCCTCCATGAAGGCCATTATCCGGGCGGAAGAGGTCAGCAAGGTAGCCCGGGATACCGCCGCAACCCTGACCAGGCAGCTGGAGCAGGCGATAGAACAGGCCGAGGGGGCCATCCGGAAGGCTGAGGAAGGTAACGACGAGCTGGTCAACGGCCTGAAGGGGGCCATCGGCCGGACGGAGGAGACCATCCGGGCCACCCGGGCCACGGCCGAGTGGCTTACCCAGACCTTTGCCGAGGCGGTGCGCCGGGCCGAGGGGACGGCCCGGGAGGCCAAGGAGATGGCGGAGGAGTCGGCCCGGGTCTCCCAGGAGGCCCTGGTCCAGGCACAGCAGACCGGCGTCTCGGCCCGGGAGGTGGCGGCGGAATCGGTCCGGGGCTCCCAGGAGGCCATGCGCCAGGCGGAGGAGTCCGGTAAGGTGGCCCGGGAGGTGGCTGAGGCCACCAAGAGGGCCTCGCAGGAGGCCCTGCGCCGGGCGGAGAAGGCCAGCAAGGTGGCGGAGGAGGCCGCCGCGGCGGTGGCCAAGGCGGTGGAGAAGACGGTAACCCGGGTTGAGGAGAGAAGCCAGGCTGCCAAGGACCTGGCGGAGGCTTTGACCCGGGCCTTTACTGAAGCGGTGGCACGGGCCGAGACTACGGTCAGCTCGGCCCGGGAGGCGGCGGAGGAGGCCCGGAAGGCCTCGCTGGAGGCGGTGGGCCGGGCGGAGCAGGCCAGCCAACTGGCCCGGGAGGCGGCCGAAGAGTCGAAAAAGGTCTCACAGGAGGCGGTGGGGCGGGCGGAGGAAATCGGCCGGTCGGCCCGGGAGACCCTGGAGACGTCCCGGAGGAATGCCGAGGAGGCCATCGCGCGGGCGGATGAGATAAGCAAAGCGGCCCGGGATACCGCTGAGGAATCGGCCAGGGCCTCCCGGGAAGCCGTAGGCCGGGCCGAGGAGGCCAGCGGGCAGGCTAAGGGGGCGGTGGAGGAAGCGGTCCGGGTCTCGCGCGAGGCGGTCAGCCAGGTAGAGGCAACGGCTAAATCAGCCCGGGAAGCCGCCGAGGCAATGGT
>JAZDIY010000129.1:0-6578 GCA_043804445.1 Chloroflexota bacterium
CTCAAGAACATCGATGTTACCATCCCGAGGGATAAGCTGGTTGTCATCACCGGGGTTTCCGGTTCCGGTAAAAGCTCACTGGCCTTCGATACCATCTACGCCGAGGGCCAGCGCCGCTATGTCGAGTCGCTCTCGGCCTACGCCCGCCAGTTCCTGGGCCGCATGGAGAAGCCGGAGGTGGACTACATCGATGGCCTCAGCCCGGCCATCTCCATTGACCAGAAGGGCCCCAGCCGGAACCCCCGCTCCACGGTGGGCACCGTTACCGAGATTTACGACTACCTGCGCCTGCTCTTCGCCCGGGTAGGCCACCCCCACTGCCCCAAGTGCGGCCGGGAGGTGGCCCGCCAGACGGTGGAGCAGATTACGGATGCCATCCAGGCTTTCCCCGGGGGTAGCCGCATCATGGTCATGGCCCCGCTGGTGCGGGACCGCAAGGGGGAGTACCAGGCGGTCTTCGATGACCTGCGCAAGGCCGGCTACGCCCGGGTGCGGGTGGACGGCACCGTCCATGATTTGACCGAAGAGTTCCACCTGGACAAGTACAAGCAGCACACCATTGAAGCGGTGGTGGACCGCCTGGTGGTGGGTGAAAGCGGCTCCGAGAGCCGCATCGCCGACTCGGTGGAGACCGCCCTCAAGCTGGGGGCAGGGGTGGTGCTGGTGGCCGTTGTCGACGGCGAGGAAAAGCTCTTCTCCGAGCACTTCGCCTGCGTCTACTGCGGCATCAGCCTGGGGGAAATCGAGCCGCGCACCTTCAGCTTCAACAGCCCGCACGGGGCCTGCCCGGCCTGCACCGGCCTGGGGGTGAAGATGGAGTTCGACCCGGACCTGGTCATCCCCAATCAGGGGCTGTCCCTGGCCGAGGGGGGCATCCACCCCTACCAGTGGCAGACCTGGTACTACTACTCGCTGGAGGGCTTGGCCCGGCGCCACGGTTTTTCGCTGAACACGCCGGTCAAGGAGCTGACCGGGGAGCAGCTCCAGCTGGTGCTCTACGGAGAGGGCGGCGCCTCCCGCAAGTACCGCAACCGCTTCGGGCGGGTGCGGGAGCACCATCACGGTTTTGAGGGGGTCATCCCCCGCCTAGAGCGGCTCTACCGCGATACCGAGTCCGAGCATTCCCGGGCCGCCCTGGAGCGCTATATGGTGGCCCGGCCCTGCCCCGACTGCGAGGGCCAGCGGCTCAAACCGGAGGTCCTGGCGGTGACCATCGGCGGGAGCAACATCGTGGCCGTCACCACCCTGCCGGTGAGCCAGGCCCTGGAGTGGGTGGCCGGCCTGGCTGGCGGCGATACCGTGCTCAGCGAGCGGGAGCGGATGATTGCCCGCGAGATACTCAAAGAGATTGCCACCCGCCTGGGTTTCCTGCGGGACGTGGGGCTGGACTACCTCACCGTGGACCGCACCGCCGCCACCTTGAGCGGCGGCGAGGCCCAGCGCATCCGCCTGGCCACCCAGATCGGCAGCGGGCTGATGGGGGTGCTCTACATCTGCGACGAGCCCACGGTGGGCCTGCACCCGGCCGACGATTACCGGCTCATCGAGACGGTGAAACGCCTGCGCGACCTGGGCAACACCATCATCATCGTGGAGCACGACGAGGCCATGATGCG
This sequence comes from Chloroflexota bacterium, assembly GCA_043804445.1. Classification (GTDB taxonomy): domain Bacteria; phylum Chloroflexota; class Dehalococcoidia; order Dehalococcoidales; family JAZDIY01; genus JAZDIY01. The sequence continues at coordinate 1,617 of JAZDIY010000129.1, forward strand.
GGCGGCGGACCACATCATCGACATGGGGCCGGGGGCCGGCGAGCACGGCGGGCGTATCGTGGCCGCCGGCACCCTGGACGATATCCTGGCCTGCCCGGACTCGCTCACCGGGCAGTACCTCAGCGGGGCCCGCCAGATTCCCCTGCCGGAGGGGCGCCGGGCCGGCTCGGGCGAGGCCCTGGTCATCAGGGGGGCCCGGCAGAACAACCTCAAGAACATTGATGTCAGCATCCCGCTGGGCCGGCTGGTCGGCGTCACCGGGGTTTCCGGCAGCGGCAAGAGCACCCTGATTGACGACATCCTCTACAAGAAGCTGGCCCAGCTGTTCTACCGCTCCCGGGAAAGGCCCGGCGACTGCGACGGCATCACCGGCCTGGAGCACGTGGACAAGGTGGTCAACGTGGACCAGTCCCCCATCGGGCGCACCCCGCGCTCAAACCCGGCCACCTACACCGGCACCTTCGGCCCCATCCGCGAGCTTTTCGCCACCGTGCCGGAGGCCCGCATGCGGGGCTACGGCCCCGGCCGCTTCTCCTTCAACGTCAAGGGCGGGCGCTGCGAGGCCTGCCGGGGCGAGGGGTTCATCCAGATTGAGATGCAGTTCCTGCCCGACGTGACCGTCCCCTGCGAGGTATGCCGGGGGCAGCGCTACAACCGGGAGGCCCTGGAGATTCGCTTCAAGGACAAAAACATCGCCGAGGTGCTGGACATGACCGTGGAGCAGGCCCTGGCCTTCTTCGCTCATTTCCCCAGGGTGAAGAACAAGCTGGCGACCCTGAACGACGTGGGGCTGGGCTATGTCCACCTGGGGCAGCCGGCCCCCACCCTATCCGGCGGCGAGGCCCAGCGGGTCAAGCTGGCCACCGAGCTCTCCCGGCGCTCCACCGGCCGCACGCTCTATATCCTGGACGAGCCCACCACCGGCCTCGCCTTCGAGGACGTGGCCGCCCTGCTGCGGGTGCTGCAGCGCCTGGTGGACGCCGGCAACACCGTGGTGGTCATCGAGCACCACCTGGACGTGATAAAAAACGCCGACTGGATTATTGACCTGGGGCCCGGGGCCGGTGACCGGGGGGGTTACGTTATCGCCACCGGCACGCCGGAGGAGGTCGCCCGGCAGCCGTCCTCGGCCACCGGGCAGTACCTGGCCCGGCTGCTGGCCAGAGAGGCCGGGGCGGCCCTGCTCCGTTGATTATCATCCGGGGTTTCCCGGCGGGACCAGCGTGGCCCGCCTATTCCAGCCTGAGGAGGGACTGATACTTGACAGCCAGCCGGTCATCCCCCTTTTTTTATGGCTACGCCATCGTGGCCGCCGTCTTTATCAACATGGTGGTGTTCTGGGGCACCTACTACAGCTTCGGCGTCCTGCTCAAACCGATGGCCGCCGAGCTGAACTTAAGCCGGGAAGTGACCACCCTGGCCCCCGCGCTGGGTTCCTTTATCTTCGGCTTCTTCACCATCGTCGCCGGGCGGCTGACCGACCGTTTCGGCCCGCGGCTGACCGTCTCGGTATGCGGCCTGCTGGTCGGCGCCGGCTACCTGCTGCTGGCCCGCGCCGGGACCGCCTGGCAGCTGTACCTGTTCTACGGGCTGTTCATCGGGGTGGGCATGGGGGGCAGTTTCTTCCCGCTGCTGTCCACGGTGGCCCGCTGGTTCGTCAAGCGGCGGGGCATCATGACCGGCATCGCCGGGGCCGGCATCGGCTTCGGGATACTGGTCTTCCCGGCCATGGCCGGCTGGCTGGTCTCCGGCTACGGCTGGCGCCCGGCCTTTGCGGCCATGGGGGTAGCCTGCCTGGTGCTGGTCATCCTGCCCGCCCAGTTCCTGCGGCGGGACCCCGGCCGGAGCGGTCTCCTGGCCTACGGGCTAACCCCGGCGGCGCACCCGGACGGTAACCTGCAGCTCATCGGCCTTTCTTTCCGGGAGGCCGTCCGCACCCGGCAGTTCTGGCTGACCAGCGGCTTCTTCTTCTGCGGCGGCTTCATCATCTTCACCATCCTGGTACACATCACGCCGCACGCCACCGACCTGGGCATCCCGGTCACCACCGCCGCCAGCTTCCTCTCCGTCATCGGCGTGCTGAGCATCGCCGGCCGGGTGGTCATCGGGGCCGCCAGCGACCGGCTGGGGCACAAGACCGCCCTGATTATCTGCTTTGCCCCCATGGCCGCTGTCCTGTTCTGGGTAACAACGGCCCGGGAGGTCTGGATGCTGTACCTCTTTGCCGTTATCTTCGGCTTCACCTACGGCGGGTTTTCCGCCCTAGAGCAGCCGGTCATCGCCGAGCTGTTCGGTCTGCGCTCGCTGGGGCTGCTTTCCGGCTTCATCGGCTGGGCCTTTACCATCGGGGGGGCCGTCGGTCCCTGGCTGGGCGGCCGTATCTTCGATACCGCCGGCAGCTACCAGACGGCCTTTCTGGCCTGCGGGGCGGTCAGCGCTCTGGGCCTGGTCCTGGTGGCCCTGCTCCGGCCGCTGCCGCCGATGAGCCTGAACCAGTGAACCGGGCGCTTTTGCCCAAGTGAGGAGCTTTCTTGATGAAACCGGCAACGCCAGACAAGACCCAACCCGGGTTTTTCTACGGCTACATCATCGTCCTGGCGGCCTTCGTTATCATGACCATATCCTTCGGCACCCTGTTCAGCTTCGGCGTCTTCTTCAAGCCGATGCTCGACGAGTTCGGCTGGAGCCGGGCGTTTACCTCGGGGGCCTTCTCCCTGTGCGTGGTGGTCTACGGCTTCACCGGCATCATCTCCGGCCGCCTGAGTGACCGGTACGGCCCCCGGCTGATAATGACCGTCTCCGGCCTTTTCCTGGGGGCAGGCTACCTGCTGATGTCCCGGGTGGGGGCGGCCTGGCAGCTTTACCTGATTTACGGCCTGGTCATCGGTATCGGCATGAGCGGCAGCTGGGCCCCGATGGTCTCCCTGGTGGCCCGCTGGTTCGTGAAATACCGGGGGCTGACCACCGGCCTGGTGGCCTCCGGCTCGGGCCTGGGGGTACTGATTGTCCCCATCGTGGTGGAGCGGCTCATTGCCCACTACGACTGGCGCCAGGCCTATTTTATGCTCGGCCTGGCCGCCCAGGGCCTGTTCGTGCTGGCCGCCCAGTTCCTCAAGCGTGACCCGGCCCAGCTCGGGCTGAAGCCGTATGGGGCCGGGGCGGTAGCCGCGGCCGGCCCCCGGCCGGGGGCAGCCGATTTTTCCCTGGAGCAGGCCAGCCGCACCCGGCAGTTCTGGACACTGTGTTTCATGTACTTCTGCTTCGCCTTCGCCCTGCACACCATCATGGTACACATCGTGCCCCATGCCCTGGGCATCGGCTTCAGCCCCGGCCAGGCAGCCAGCATCCTGGCCGCCATCGGCTGGCTGAACTTCGTCAGCCGGATTATCATGGGCAGTCTTACCGATAGAATCGGGGGGAAGCCGAGCTTCATCATCGGTTTCATCCTGCTCTCGGGAGGCCTCATCTGGCTGCTCTGGGCACGGCAGCTGTGGATGCTATACCTCTTCGCGGCGGTGTTCGGCTTTGCCTACGGCAACCTGGCCACCATCCAGTCACTGGTGGCCGCCGAGCTGTTCGGGCTGACCGCTCTGGGGGCCATCGTGGGCAGCTTCGCCTTCAGCTATACCCTGGGCGGGGCCGCCGGCCCGTTCACCGCCGGGGCCGTCTTTGACGCTACCGGCAGCTACCAGGTGGCCTTCGTGGTATGCATCGTGCTGAGCCTGGTCGGCCTGGTACTGGCCTGCCGGATGCGGCCCCCGGCCCCGATACCGGGCGGTCATTTACTCGGGCGGCGATAAGGCCCTATAATGTTAAAGGAGGGGAGCTCCGTTTCAGCTTAAACAACCGCAGGAGGAAGTCATGGCAGAATACCAGGTGGTGATTATCGGCGGCGGCCCGGCCGGGCTCACCGCGGGGCTGTACGCATCACGGGCCGGGCTCAAAAGCCGCCTTGTGGAGCGGGGCATCTTCGGCGGGCAGATCGTCAACGGGCCCTGGGTGGAGACCTACCCGGGCTTCCCCGAGGGCCTCTCCGGCTACGACCTGGCCGAGCTGATGCACCAGCAGGCCATCAAGTACGGGCTGGAGACAGTCAACGTGGAGGTCACTGGCCTCACCCCGGGGACGTCTTCCCACACCGTGCTCACCAGCGAGGGGAAGCTGGAGGCGGAGACGGTTATCATCGCCGCCGGGGCGGAGCACACCAGGCTGGGGGCCCCCGGCGAGGAGAAGTTCGCCGGGAAAGGCGTGGCCTACTGCGCCACCTGTGACGGCTTCCTCTTCCGTGACAAGATGGTGGCGGTGGTGGGCGGGGGCGACACCGCCCTCACCGACGCCCTGGAGCTCGCCCAGCACGCCAGCCGGGTCTACGTCATCCACCGCCGGGACCAGCTCCGGGCGGGCAAGGTGCTCCAGGAGCGGGCCTTAGCCCAGCCCAAGATGGAGTTCATCTGGGACACCGTGGTTGACGAGGTGCTGGGGGACAAGCTGGTGAGCGAGCTGAAGTTACGCCAGGTCAGGACCGGAAAGACCTCCCGGCTCAAGGTTGACGGTGTCTTCGTCGCCATCGGGGTCAGGCCCAACAGCCAGCCGTTTGCCGGTGTGGTGGAGCTTGACCCGGCCGGGGGTATCGTCACCGACGACATGATGGCCACCGCCGTCCCGGGCATCTTCGCCGCCGGGGATATCCGCCGCAACTCGGTGCGCCAGGTGGCCAGCGCCGTGGGTGACGGGGCCACCGCCGCCCTGGCCGCCGCCCGCTACCTCCAGTCCAAGGTCTAGAGTCTCCTCAGACTGATACTTAGACAATGACCTCATCCCCTTTATCCCCTTCTCCTGCTAGGAGAAGGGGAAAGATTAGAAGAGAGGCAAAGCCTCTCTTTGACTCTCCCTTCTTAAAGGGGAGGAGATTTGAGAGAGGGGGCTACGCCCCCTCTCTTTATTAACTCCCCCTTCCCTTCG
>JAZDIY010000130.1:0-5598 GCA_043804445.1 Chloroflexota bacterium
CCCGGGCCGGGGAAGGGGATTAATATTTGGGGCGGTTTTAGCCCCGCCGCAGGGTGAGGTCATCTGCGGATAGTGCTATAATAAGTCCGAAGGCACTTTGACAGAGAGGTAATGGTTAATGGATGAAATAAAGGTGTTCACCGGCAACGCTCACCCCGCCCTGGCCAAGGCAGTTACCGAATACCTGGATATCCCTCTGGGCCAGTGCGAGGTCTTTGATTTCAGTAACGAGAACATCTTCGTGCGCATCCTGGAAAATGTCCGCCAGCGGGATACCTTTGTCATCCAGCCCATTTCCTCCCCGGTCAACAAGAGCCTGGTTGAGCTGCTTATTATGATTGATGCCCTCAAGCGGGCCTCAGCTGACCGTATCACCGCGGTCGTCCCCTATTACGGCTACGGGCGTACCGATAAGAAAGACCAGCCCCGCGTCCCTATCACCGCCCGGCTGGTGGCGGACCTGCTCACCGTGGCCGGGGCCAACCGCCTGCTTACCGTGGACCTGCACGCTGCCCAGATTCAGGGTTTCTTCAACATACCGGTTGACGAGCTCACTGCCCTTGACCTGCTGGGGGCCTACTTCAAGAAGAAGGCGTTAAAAGACCTGGTAATCGTGGCCACCGACATCGGTATCAGTAAGCGGGCCCGGGACCTGGCGGCCAGGCTGGCCGCCCCCCTTGCCATCGTGGAAAAACGGCGCCTGGGTAACGACGACCAGATCGAGACGCTCAATATCATCGGCGATGTAGCCGGTATGACCGCCCTCACCGTTGACGACGAGATAGACACCGCCGGTTCCCTGGTGCACACCGTGGAGGCACTGGAAAAGGAAGGGGCCCGGGAGGTTTACGCCTGCTGTACTCACCCCGTGTTTTCCGGGCCCGCCATCCAGCGGATAGCCGCTTCCACGGTTAAGGAGGTGGTGGTCACCAACACCATCCCGGTAGTTGACGGCAAAAAACTGGACAAGATTACCGTGATACCTATCGCCCCGCTGCTGGGTGAGGCTATTCACCGGATTCATACCGGTATGTCGGTGGGGGCCCTGTTTGGGCATTAAGCCGGAGGTGGTGCCGGTATACCGGGCCCGTGGCGAGATGGAGGCCCAGGTCATCAAGGGCCTGCTGGAGAGCCGGGGCATCGCCTGCTTCCTGAAATCGCTGGCGGCGCCGTCGGTGCACGTCTTCACTGTGGACGGCCTGGGACAGGTGGAGGTCATGGTGCCCCGGTCAATGGCGGCGCAGGCCAGGGAGCTTATCGAGGCTGAAGATGGTGCTTAAGTGGCTGGGCGGGCTGATTGATTCCAACGAGAAAGAGCTGAAACGGCTGCTGCCGATAGTAGACCGCATCAGCGGGCTGGAGCCGGAGTTCGAGCGGCTCAGTGATGCCGAACTGCGGGCCAAGACAGACGAGTTCAAGGCCCGGCTGTCCGAAGCCACCACCGGGGTGCGGCAGGAGATAGACGAGGCCCGCCGGAAGCTGGAGGAAGCCCGGTGCCAGCTGGCGGTGGCCCTGCCCCCCGAGACCGAGGCCCTGAGCGGCCACTGCCGTCGTCTGGACGATTACATCAAGGAACGGCAGCAAGAGCAGCAGGAGATAGAAAACGGGGTCCTGGATGAAATCCTGCCCCAGGCCTTTGCCACCGTTCGTGAGGCGGCCCGGCGCACCATCGGCCAGCGGCACTTTGACGAGCAGCTCATGGGTGGTATTATCCTGCACCAGGGTAAAATCGCCGAGATGAAGACCGGCGAGGGCAAGACCCTGGTAGCCACCCTGCCCCTCTACCTCAACTCCCTCACCGGCCGGGGCTGCCACCTGGTAACGGTCAATGACTATCTGGCCCGGCGCGACCCTTACTGGATGGGGGCTATCTACCAGGCCCTCGGGGTGAGCGTGGCCAGCATCTATCCCCAGCAGACACCGGACGAGTATATGCCCGCCCGCCGCTATGACCCGGACTTTGAATCGGCGGACAGCCGCTGGCGCCACTTCCGCCCCGTCCCCCGCCGTGAGGCCTACCGGGCGGACATCACCTACGGCACCAGCGCCGAGTTTGGCTTTGATTACCTCCGGGACAACATGGTTATTGACCTGTCACAGTGCGTGCAGCGGGGGCATCATTTCGCCATCGTGGACGAGGTGGACAACCTGCTCATCGACGAAGCCCGCACCCCGCTGATTATCAGCGGCCCGGCGGAGGAATCGGGTCAGGTCTACCAGACCTTCGCCCGGCTGGTCCCCCACCTGAAACCTGAGGAGGACTACGTCGTTGACGAGAAGACCCGTTCCGCTAACCTCACCGATGAGGGTACCGTCAGTATTGAGGGGATGCTGAAGCGGGACGGGGTGCTCAAATCGCCCAACCTCTATGACCCGGCCAACTACGCCCTGACCCGCTACCTGGAGAACGCCCTCAAGGCCCAGGTGATTTTCAAAAAAGACCGCGACTATGTGGTCAAGGACGGCCAGGTCATCATCGTCGACGAGTTCACCGGCCGTTTGATGTTCGGCCGCCGTTACTCGGAGGGGCTGCACCAGGCCATCGAGGCCAAAGAGCATGTCAAGGTGCAACAGGAGAGCCGTACCTACGCCACCATCACCATCCAGAACTATTTCCGGATGTACGATAAACTGGCCGGCATGACCGGCACCGCCGCCACCGAGGCGGAGGAGTTCCACAAGATTTATAAGCTGGATGTGGTGGCCATTCCCACCCACCGCCCCATGGTACGCCAGGACGCCACCGACCAGATTTACAAGGACGAGAAGGCCAAGTTCCGGGCGGTGGTCCGGGAGATAGAACGGTTACACCAGCAGGGCCGGCCGGTACTGGTGGGTACGGTATCCATCGAGAAGTCAGAGGAGCTGAGCGGCATGCTGCTGCGGAAGGGTATCCCCCACCAGGTGCTCAATGCCAAGAACCATGAGAAAGAAGCGGCCATCATTGCCCAGGCCGGGCGCCCCGGCTTGGTGACGGTGGCCACCAACATGGCCGGGCGCGGGGTGGATATACTGCTGGGCGGCAGCCCGGAGGACAGGGATGAGAAGGAGTGGCAGGAGGAGCATAACCGGGTGGTCAGCCTGGGCGGGCTGCACATCGTCGGCACCGAGCGCCATGAGGCCCGGCGTATCGACAACCAGCTCCGGGGCCGGGCGGGGCGGCAGGGTGACCCGGGCAGCTCCCTTTTCTACGTCTCACTGGAGGATGATATCGTCCGCCGCTTCGGCGGGGACCGGGTGAAGAGCTTTATGGAGTGGGCCGGCATGGATGAGGATACCCCCATCGAACACCCTCTGGTCAGCCGGTCCATCCAGACTTCCCAGACCCGTGTTGAGGGCTACCACTTTGACATGCGCAAGCACCTGGTGGAGTACGATGATGTGGTCAACCACCACCGTGAGCTTATCTACGGCGAGCGGCATAAAATACTGAGCGGGGCTGACCTTAGGGCCAACATCCAGTCCATGGTCAAAGAGGAAATCGGCGATATGGCGCAGGCCCGTACCGGTAACGAACATGCTCTGGAGCCTGACCTGGAGGGCCTGCTCACCGAGGTGGCCACCATCTTCCCCCTGCCGCCCTCGCTTGATGCCGGTTCCCTGGCCGGACTCAAGGCGCCGCAGATTGAAGAGAAGATGAACGAGCTGGCCGAGGCGGCTTACCGGGAGCGGGAGAACGAGGTGGGGGCGGAAAACATGAGGGTGCTGGAGAGACTGATTATGCTCCGTATCATCGATAACCTCTGGGTGGAGCACCTGACCGCCATGGACTACATCCGGCAGGGCATCGGGCTCCAGGCGGTAGCCCAGCGTGACCCGCTGGTGGCTTACAAGAGGGAAGGCCATAGCCTGTTCCAGTCCCTGCTGACCGGCATCCGGCATGACGTGGTGCACACCATCTACCACGTGGGCCTGGTCAAGCCAGAGTCTAACCTGCCGGCACCGGTGGCGGCCCCAGTGGCGGCCGGCAGCCGGCGGCCGCCCAAAGCCAAGGTCAGCGGCAAGAAGGTGGGCCGCAACGCCCCCTGCCCCTGCGGCAGCGGCAAGAAATATAAACACTGCTGCGGCAAATAAATACGGCCGCAATCCCCCCTGTTTCGGGCTGGCACAAGGCAAACTCATGAAAAATAGCGAGATTGCCCGGGTATTTCAGGACATCGCTGACCTCCTGGAAATCAAACAGGAGAACGTCTTCAAGATACGGGCCTACCAGAAGGTGGCCCGCGCCATCGAGCTCCTGCCGGAGGAGGTGGAGCAGCTGGTCAGGGAGGAGCGTCTGAAGGAGGTCCCCGGGGCGGGGGAGGCCATCCGCGAGAAGATTACCGAGTTAGTAACCACCGGCCGTCTGGAGTACTACGAAAAGCTGAAGGCGGAGTTCCCGGAGGGCTTGAGCACCCTGCTGGAGGTGCCCGGCATCGGCCCGCGGACGGCCATGCTGCTCAGCGAGCAGGGCATCACCTCCATTGACGGGCTGGAAGCGGCCATCACCAGTGGTAAGGTGGCCAGCCTGCCCCGCCTGGGGGACAAGACCGCCGATAATATCCGGCGCCAGATTCAGACCCTGCGTAAAAAGAAGCGGGAACAGCGCATCCCCATCGGGGAGGCCCTCCCCCTGGCGGACGAGATTATCGCCCGTCTCCGGGGGGCGCCCGGTCTGAGTAACCTGCTGGCGGCGGGCAGCCTGCGCCGCTTCAGGGAGACCATCGGCGACATTGACCTGGTGGGCACCGCCGATAATCCCCCGGAGGTCATCGGGGCCTTTACCCGCCTGCCCATGGTCAGGGAGGTCCTGGCCAGCGGCGACACCAGGGCCAGCGTGGTGGTGGCCGGTGGCCTCCAGGTTGACCTCAGGATTGTGGCTCCTGACTCGTTCGGCTCGCTGCTCCAGCACTTTACCGGCAGCAAGCAGCATAACATTGATCTGCGGGAGAGGGCCCGCCGCCAGGGGCTGAGTTTATCGGAGTACGGCATTACCGACCTGGCCACCGGCCGGGTGGAAACATTCACCACCGAGGCGGCTTTCTACCGGCGGCTGGGGCTGGACGATATCCCCCCCGAGATACGCGAGGGCGGGCCGGAGATAGAGATGGCGGCCAAAGGTACCCTGCCCCGCCTGGTGGAGCTGGCCGACATCAAGGGTGACCTCCATGTCCACAGCGACTGGAGTGACGGGCGGGAGTCCCTGGAGGCCCTGGCCGGGGCGGCCCGGGAACGGGGCTACCGGTACCTGGCCGTCACCGACCACTCGGCGGGGCGGGGTATCGCTCACGGCCTGGACGTTACCCGGCGGCGCCAGCAGATACAGGCCATCCGGGAGATTAACCGGAAGGGCCGGGGGGTGCGCCTGCTGGCCGGCATCGAGGTGGATATCCGCAGTGACGGTACCCTGGATGCCCCCGACGAGCTACTGGCCGAGATGGACATCGTGGTGGCGGCGGTGCATTCGGCCATGAACCAGGACGAGGCCACCATGACCCGGCGGATTATCCGGGCACTGGAGAACCCCCACGTCAACGTGCTGGCCCATCCCACCTGCCGTCTCCTGCCCGGCCGGGAGCCGGTGGCGGTGGATATGGAAGCGGTCTTCCGGGCGGCCGC
>JAZDIY010000131.1:0-3339 GCA_043804445.1 Chloroflexota bacterium
CAGCCCCCAGGTGGTGGTGCCGATAACGGTAATCTTGGGCATGACTTAGGTCTGCTTCTCCCTATGGCTGAGCTTCTGGCTCAACCGGCGCTCCGTACCTGAAAGCAGCCGGCCGATGTTATCACGGTGCATCACGATGACGATGATGGTACCGACCAGGGTGTAGATGAGGTATTCCACGGGGAAACCGTTCATCAGGGTAAGGGGTATCATCATGGCATAGGCCCCCACCGCACCGACGATGGAGCCCAGAGAAGCATACCCGCTCAGGCCCGCCCCGATGATGAGGATTTCCCCGCCGAAGAGGGCGGCGGCCGGGCACAGGGCGACCAGACCGCCGAAGAAGGTGGCCACCCCCCGCCCCCCGCGGAAGCCCAGGAATACCGGCCAGATATGTCCGGCCATGGCGGCCAGGGCCGCCATCACCTGGGCCACCAGCATCCCCAGGCCGAAGTTACCCACGATGAGGTAATTGTTGCCGACGATAAGCCCGGCAATGACTACGGCCAGCATCCCTTTGATAACGTCAAGTGAGGCGACCAGGACCGCCGCCTTACGTCCGGCGGTGCGGAGCACGTTGGTGGCCCCGGTGCGGCCGCTACCGTGCTTTCGGATATCGGTGCCGGTGCTCCGCCGGCCCACCAGTTGACCGAAGGGAATGGAGCCCAGAAGGTAGCCGATGACCGTTACCAGCAGGAACTTGAGGGCAATAATCATGCCTCACCTCGCGTCTTAAAGACTAACCGGAGGGGGGTACCGGCGAAGCCAAAGGCCCGGCGCAGGCGGTTCTCCAGATAGCGCTGGTAGGAGAAATGGGCCAGGGTAGCGTCGTTGGCGAAGAAAACAAAGGTGGGCGGGTTTACCTCGGCCTGAGTGGCGTAGAGGAGCTTTAATGACTTACCGAGGCGGTGGGGGGGATTGTGGGCGGCGGCCGCCTGCTGTACCACGCTGTTTACCTCTGCCGTGGGCAGGCGTTTGAGGCGCTCCTGGTACACCCGGTAGACCTGGGGCATAATCCCGTCCACACCATCTCCCAGCTTGGCCGAGGTGTACAGCACCGGGGCGTAGTCGATAAATCTCAGCTGGTTTCGGATATGTCTATTATATTCAGCCGTGTCCTTGCCCACGGCCAGGTCCCACTTATTTACCACCAGCACAATCCCCTTGGTGGCTTGCTGGACATACCCTGCAATATGCTGGTCCTGAGCGGTTACCAGCTCGGTAGCATCCAAGACCAGCAGAGCCACATCGCTCCGGTCAACAGCTCGGAGGGAACGGATGACGCTGTACCACTCTACCCCCGTTCCGACTCGTCCCCGCCGCCTGATACCAGCTGTATCAATAAGTATCACATTTTGCCCATCAAAGTCAAGTCTGGTATCCAGGGCATCGCGGGTGGTGCCGGGTGTGGCGTCGACGATGGCACGCTCACTGCCTACCAGGGCATTGAGCAGCATGGACTTGCCCACGTTGGGCCGGCCCACGATGGCCACCTTGATGGCGGCGGGCTCGGGTGCCTCCGGCGGGGCGGCCGGCAGCAGGGCGACCACCCGGTCCAGCAGTTCGGCAGTGTCCCGCCCGTGATGGGCCGAGATGGCCATGGGCTCTCCCAGCCCCAGCTCGTAGAACTCCGCTACCCCGGCCCTGAGCTGGTCATTATCGGCCTTGTTGGCCGCCAGGATCAGTGGCTTACCGGCCCGCCGCAGCCGGTCGGCAATCTCCCGGTCCAGGGGTATCACGCCGTCCCGGACGTCCGCCAGAAAGATGATGACATCGGCCTCGGCGATGGCGGTCTCCACCTGCCCCCTGACCCCCTGGGCTATGGTGGTAAGGGAGTCCAGTTCCAGACCGCCGGTGTCCACGGCGATAAATTCCACCCCTTGCCAGGTAACGGTGGCGAAGACGCGGTCACGGGTGGTGCCCGGCAGGTCAGCGGTGATGGCCAGCGGCTTTCCCACCATGCGGTTGAGCAGGGTGGATTTACCCACGTTCTGCCGGCCCACGATGGCCACCACCGGTTTGCCCGCCGCCCTGGCTCGTTCCATCATCGGAGTCTCGGTTACCATCATTTCACCAGCGGCAGTTCCCGGGCGAACTTGACGCTGGGGGGCTCAATCTCGGTCTTGGCCATCTTCTTCAGCTCGCTGATGTTGTCCCTCAGGTCCTGGACAAAGGTATTGTACTCCGTGGCGAAGCGGTTATAAAGGTCAAGGGACTCCCGGGGAAGGTCATACTTATCGGCGATCTCGTAGAACTGCTCGATGAATTCGTAGTAGTGGCTGTTCACCAGCCACATCTCGTTGAGGTAGGTATGCAGGTAAATATCAAAGCGCCGGGTCCTGATGTCGCTCTCCAGCCGCACGATGAAGCCGCTGCACCAGGTATTGAAGACACGCTGTGACATATCACAGGCCCGGGCCCAGTCCCACAGGCGGGGATTGTCCACGGCGAAGAGGCCGTCAATAACGGAAAAGATGGACAGGGAGGAGTTACCGGCGAAGCGGCGGTTAAAGTAGCCGGCCAGCTGCCGTAGCTTCAGCGAGGCCATCTCCAGCTCTTTCTCCCGGGCGTTTACCGCCGCTACTACCAGGCCGGTGAGCATGACGGTGATGAGCGCCGGGGCCAGCACGAAGATGGGCCACTGGTAGAAATAGCCGGCCAGGGCCAGGGCGGTGATGAGTACCGGGTACCACCCCTGTTTTAGCATACCCTTGATGACAAACATGCTGTCTCCTAGCGATAGCCGGTCAGCGGTATCTCCAGGCTGCCCAGCAGCCGGGCCAGCAGGGCCTTTTGAAGATGCAGCCGGTTCTCGGCCTGGTCAAAAACCACTGACTGGGGACTATCTATAATATCTTCGCTGACCTCCTCCCCCCGGTGGGCCGGCAGGGGGTGCATCAGTATGGCATCGTCCCGGGCCAGGGAGAGGAGAGATCGGTCGATCTGGTAGCCGGCGAAGGCCCGGCGCCGCCGCTCGGCCTCGGCCTCCTGCCCCATGCTGGTCCACACGTCGGTATAGACCACGTCGGCGCCGGTTACCGCCAGACGCGGCACCTCGGTCAGGAATATCTCGGCCCCGCTGCCGGCGGCGTAGTCCCGGGCCTGTTGCAGGATACCGTCCTGGACCCGGTAGCCGGGGGGTGACGCTATCCGGAAGTTCATCCCGGTCAGGGCGGCGGCCAGCAGCAGGCTATTAGCCACGTTGTTGCCGTCGCCAACGTAGGCCAGGGTCAGTCCCTCCAGGCGGCCCTTCTTCTCATAAATGGTGAGCAGGTCGGCCAGGGCCTGGCAGGGGTGTTCCCGGTCGGAAAGGGCGTTTATCACCGGCACCCCGGCGTA
>JAZDIY010000132.1:0-6817 GCA_043804445.1 Chloroflexota bacterium
TATTCCCTCGTAACCCGCGATTTGCTTTATGATGGTACTGCCGGTGGCGTCGGCAAAGGCCAAAAGAACGAATAAGACGGTAAGTGAACCAAAGATAAACTGCAGTGCCTTATTTAGCTTCAATGAGGCGATAAACATAACCGCGGTAAACAGCCCCCAGATTAACAGGTAGGCGACCATCGCTGATGCTTCAGGAGCTACCCCCAACTTCATCTCCGGCATCACCAGCAGGGCCACCAGTGTCAGCCAAAAAGAACCGTAGGATACAAACGCCGTCGCTCCAAAGGTATTGTTCTTCTTCCATTCCATGACACCGGCAATAATCTGAGCCAAACCACCGTAGAAGATACCCATCGCCAGTATCATGGTGCTGAGGGTGAAAAGGCCCGCATTGTGCAGGTTCAACAGTACGGTGGTCATACCGAATGCCAGCAGGCCAATAGGAGCGGGATTAGCGGTGACATCTTTAAGCTGTACCATGGGGTTTTCTTTAACTGATTGCACAAACATATCTCCTCAAAACTTTCTCTGACACCTAAAACCAGACATGAAGAGCTTCAAAGCACCGGCAAAGCCAGAAGCTGGAACAGGAGAGCTATTTGCCGACTAATTATGCCACACCAGCTGGGACAGATGCAATAGGATGGCAGGCTCAAAGGAGGTATGAAACCATTTGACACCGTTTGGGGCATAATGCTATAAGTAAAAGGGGGTTTGGCACCCGGCCGGGCACGTCGCATACCCCCGAATACCTTTAAAAGCTGGTACTTCCCCGAGAAAGCGCCCAACAAAGACCAGGAGGGAATTTAAACCATGAGCATGGGAAAATACTTCGAAGAGTTTGAAATCGGGGACAAGGGCGAGGGCAACAGCATCACCATCACCGAGGCCCACCTGGTGGTCTTCGGCAGCATTACCGGCGACTTCAACGCCCTCCACTTTGACGAGGAAACCGCCAAAAAGGGCTTATTCGGGGGCCGGATTGCCCACGGGCTGTTCATCCTCAGCCTGGCCTCGGCCTCGCTGGCGGACCCGGTGCAGAAGACGGTCATCGGCAACATGGGCATCTCCGCCAAGTTCAAGGCCCCGTCCCGCCTGGGGGATACCATCACCGCCCGGTGGGAGGTCACCAACAAGCAGCTGAGAAAGCGCGACGGCATCGTTACCTTCACCCAGCACTGCGTGAACCAGCGGGGTGAGGTGGTCATGGAAGGCGAGCAGCACCTGCTCATCGCCCTGAAGAACCCGCCGGCACCGGTAAAATAGCCGCCACCAGGGGAGTGACACCGCGCGGTATCACCCGGCAGGCGGGAGGTTTGACGCTTAAGCGGGAAAGCCGGTATAATGTTATGCGGATTTTACGGGAGGTCTGATATTCGATGGCACAGCTAAAACACCTTTTCCAGCCTATCAAGATAGGCAACGTGGAGATACGGAACCGGGTAGAGATGGCCCCGGTCACCGACAACTTCGGGGTTGACGACTACGTCACGGAGCGGATGAAGGCCTTCTACGAGGAGCGGGCCAAGGGGGGCGTGGGGCTTATCAACATCGGCTTCTTTACCGTCAACTACCCGCATAACCCCCTGGGCATCGGCATGTACGACGACCGGTTCACCCCGGGCATCCGCGAGCTGACCGACCTGTGCCACAAGCACGGCGCCAAGGTCGGCGTGGAGCTGAACTTTGAGGAGAACTACACCAAGACCCGCGGCGGGCCTTTCGAGCTTATCGGCCCGTCCAGCGTTGTCCCCCGGCCCGGCAAAGCCCAGCCCCGCCCGCTCACCATCGAGGAGATTGAGGAGATTGTGGAGCAGTGGGGCGACGCCGCGGTCAGGGCCCGCGAGGGCGGCTTCGATACGGTGCACATCATCGCCCACGCCGGCTACCCCCTGGCCCAGTTCCTATCGCCCTTCACCAACCGCCGCACCGATAAGTACGGCGGCAGCTTTGAGAACCGGCTGCGCATCATCATGGAGATTATCGAGTCCATCAAGAAAAAGGCCGGGGCGGACTACACGCTGACCGCCCGCATCGGCGGGGGAGACTTCATGCGCGGGGGCTTAAGCCTGGGTGACACCGTGAAAATCGCCCAGCGGCTGGAAGAGCTGGGCGTCTCCATGCTCAATGTCACCACCGGCTGGCATGACTCGGCCACCCCCTTCATTCAGTACTACGTGCCCAAGGCCAACTGGACCTATTTCGCCGAGACGGTCAAGCGGTTCGTCAAGATTCCGGTGGCCACCGGCACCCGGATTCTGGACCCGGTGCTGGCCGACCGCATCATCGGCGAGGGCAAAGCCGATATGGTCTACTTTGCCCGCCCCCTCATCGCCGATTCGTTCCTGCTGGAGAAGGCCATGAAGGGCAAGTACGAGGAGATCGTGCCCTGCACCTCCTGCTGCCTCTGTTTTGACCGGTGGGCGGAGCTGAGGCCCATCTGCTGCCAGGTCAACGCCCGGGCCGGCTTTGAACTGGAGCGCAACATCGTCCCGGCTGACCGGCCCAAGAAGGTGCTCGTCGCCGGCGGCGGTGCCGCCGGCATGGAAGCCGCCCGGGTGGCCGCACTACGGGGGCATAAGGTTACCCTGTTGGAAAAAGGTGACCGGCTGGGCGGGGCCCTCAACGTCGGCTCCATCCCTCCCGGCAAGGACGGGGTGGGCCAGTTCCGGGACTACCTGGTCCGGGAGCTGAAACGGGTCGGCGTGGAGGTAAAGCTCAATACCATGGCCACCAGAGAGACCATCAGCACCGGGAACCCCGATGAGATAATCGTAGCCACGGGGGCCGTCCCCGTCGTGCCCAACATCCCGGGGGTAGATGGTAAAAATGTGTTCCTGGCCGCGGATGTCATCACCGGTAAGAAGAAGGTAGGCAAAAAGGTGGTCATCATCGGCGGCGGCATGGTCGGCTGCGAGGCCGCTGACCTCCTGGCGGAACAGGGCAAAGCGGTGACCATCCTGGAGATGATGGGTAAGATTGCCGTCGACGTCGGCCGGACCACCAAGTGGGTCATCCGGCAGCGGCTGGGCAACGAGGGTGTCGAGGTGGAAACCAAGGCCAAGGTTACCAAAATAACCGGCGAGGGGGTGGTGGCCCAGCTCAACGATGGCTCAACCCACCTTTACCGGGCTGACAGCGTGGTGATAGCCGTAGGCTACCAGGAAGATAAAAAGCTGGCCAACGAGCTGGGGGGCAGCCTGCCCAACGTTCACGTCATCGGGGATTGTGCCCAGCGGGCCAAGATTCACGAGGCGGTTGAAGCTGGCTTCGTGACGGCCTCCCAGATTTAGTGCACCCGTAACCACCGTGCCCTAAAGGGCCGTAGCCTCAAAAGGGCTACGGCCCTTATCTTGAAGGCGGGGAGTGGTTTGACAGGGCTAAAACGCCCGTGTTATAACGGATACGGCCACCCCAAACCGAGCCCAGGCCAGCAAAAGTACCCCCCCCACGGAGCCAAAGGAGGAGAAACATGGACAGCCGCCTGGTAAAACAGATCATCGACATTGCCGGGGAGGAGTACGTCTCCGTCTCTTCCGGACAGGACCAGCCCACCACCACCCTGCCGGAACTGGCGGTGACACCCACCCGGGTAGAGCAAGTATCGGCGGTACTCAAGCTGGCCAACGAGCATGACATACCGGTACTGGTCAGGGGCCAGGCCACCGGCATCCCGGGGGAGAACGTGGTCTTGAGCAGCGGCATCCTGCTGGACATGCACCTGATGAACCGGGTACTGGAGATTGATGAAGACAACATGACGGTAGTGGTGGAGGCCGGCTGCAGCATGAACCGCCTGGCCTATGAGCTGGACAAGCGGGGCTTCGCCTCCCCGATACGCCCCTGGTTCGCCCCCAACCCGCAGATCGGCGGGCTGCTGGGCAACAACGGCGTGGGCAATTTCAGCCTGAGGTTCGGCCGCTTCGGGGACCAGACCAACGGGCTGGAGGTGGTCATCCCCACCGGTGAGGTGGTCAAGATCGGGGCCTGGGGCTTCAAGGACATCTCGGTCGCCTACACCCGCCACTCCGGCGGGCCGGGGCTGGTGGGGCTTTTCACCGCCTCGGCGGGCACGCTGGGCGTCATCACCAAGGTGGCCCTCCGCATCGTCAAAAAGCGCCGCAACCAGTGGTACCGCACCTTCGGCTGGTCACGCCACAAGCTGGACGACATGGCCCGCTTCCTCTACGAGCTGCCGGGCTATGACGTGTCCACCTATCAACTGCAGAACTACTGGTGCTCCCGCGGGGCCATCAAGGCCGGGCTGGTGGACTGGCCGGCCAAGTCACTGGGAATGGCCGATGACGACCTCATCATCGCCGACCTGATCCAGGTGGAGGAAACCGAAGACCTGCTGGAGGCCAAGGCCAGGGCCATCACCCAGCTCAGTGAGAAGCACCACGCGACCGACCTGGGGCCGGAGCTGTGCCGGCGCTTCCACGGCCCGCCCTGGTACGCCATCCTGCTCGGGCAGTGCTGCCGCTACCACCCCGGGATGCTGGCCCCTGACGAGGCCGGGGCGGACGGTATGGACTTCATCGAGCTGTACTACGTCCACCCGGTGCTGGACCTGGGCCCCTTCTGGCACAGCTTCGAGGACATCGTGACCAAGTGGGGCTTCGCCGACGAGAAACGCGGCCCGGTGATGTACATCTGGGGCCTGGAGCCTTACAACGTGGTCTCCCACCCCACCTTCGGCTACCGGCCGGAGATACCGGAGGAGGTAGTACGCTTCCGCAAGTGCTACCAGGACATCTACGACGACGTCCGCCGGCTGCGGGGCCTCCCCTATAACATCGGCAGCTACCTCCCCGCCAGCTTCTTCAGCTACCAGGCCGGGGCCATCAACCTGATGAAGAAGGTGAAGCAGGGCCTGGACCCGAATAATATCTTGAACCGGGGGCAATTACGATGACGGCACGCCTTCCCGGTTAACACTCGCCGTACCCGGCCTCGTTATGCTAGAATATAAATAGACCAGAAACAGTCAATTTTAACTCCGGAAGGGGAGGAGATAGTAATGGCACTAATGACGGCGAAACAGTACCTGGCGAGCCTGCGTAAGCTCAAGCTGAATATCTACCTGCTCGGCGAGAAGGTGACCGACTGGGTGGACAACCCCATCATCCGGCCCTCGGTCAATGCGGTGGCCATGACCTACAAGATTGCCCATGACCCAAAGACCAGGGCCCTGGCCACCACCAAGTCCATGCTCACCGGCAAGACAGTCAACCGCTATAACTCCCTGTTCAAGAGCAACGAGGACATGGTGGCCAAGCTGAAGATGCAGCGGGAGCTGGGCCAGCGGACGGCCTGCTGCTTCCAGCGCTGCGTGGGCCTGGACGGCATCAACGCCGTCTTCAGCACCACCTTCGAGATTGACGAGAAGTACGCCACCGACTACCACCAGCGCTTCCGCAAGTGGCTGGCGGACGCCCAGGAGAGGGATATTACCATCGCCGGGGCGATGACCGACGTCAAGGGGGAGCGGGGGAAGGCCCCCAGCGAGCAGACCGACCCCGACATGTACGTGCACGTAGTGGCGCGCCGTAAGGACGGCATCGTGGTCAAGGGGGCCAAGGCCAACATCACCGGCACGGTGAACTCCCACGAGATGCTGATTATGCCCACCCTGCGCATGCTGGAGGCGGACAAGGACTACGCCGTATGCTGCGCCATCCCCACCGATGCCCCGGGGGTAACCCACATCTACGGCCGGCAGTCCTGCGACACGCGGAAGCTGGAGGAGGGGGACATCGACGTGGGCAATGCTGCCTTCGGCGGGCAGGAGACCCTGACCATACTGGAGAACGTCTTCGTGCCCACCGAGCGGGTCTTCATGTGCGGTGAGTACGACTTTTCCAGCGTGCTGGTGGAGCGCTTCGCCGCCTACCACCGGCAGAGCTACGGCGGCTGCAAGCCCGGCATCGGCGATGTGCTCATCGGGGCGGCAGCCACCATGGCCGACTACCAGGGGACGCGCAAGGCGGCCCATATCCGGGACAAGCTGGCCGAGATGACCCACCTGGCGGAGACCCTGCACGCCTGCGGCCTGGCCAGCGCCTACGAGGGCTGGCAGACCAAGGCGGGCAACTACCAGGCCAACGTGCTGCTGGCCAACGTCTGCAAGCTCAACACCACCCGCATCCCCTACGAGCTCTGCCGGCTGGCCGAGGACATCGCCGGCGGGCTGCTGGTCACCTGCCCCTCGGAGAAAGACCTCAAAAACCCCGAGGTGGGCAAGCTGGTGGACAAGTACCTGAAATCAAGCCCTGACGTGTCCACCGAGGACCGGATGCGGATGCTCTCGCTCATCCACGCCATGAGCTTCGGCACGGTGGCCCCCAGCTACCGCACCGAGTCCATGCACGGGGCCGGCTCGCCCCAGGCCCAGAAAATCATGATTGAGCGGCAGTCCGAGATGGACAAGAAACAGCGGTGCGCCCGCTGCATCGCCGGCGTCGACGAGAGGGAAGACCCGCTGGCCTAGCCATTTAATAATCAACCTCACCCCCTGGCCCCCTCTCCAGTCTTGGAGAGGGGGTACTTGTTTTTCTGAAATCCATCCCCCCGGCCCCCTTCCTTTGGGAAAGGAAGGGGGAGAAAAATGAAAGAGGGGCTAAACGCCCCTCTTTGAACACCCTGACGGCTCGCTGCCTGCCGTCACGGCGTTACCAGGCCTCATCACACAGGGGGATAGGATTACCGGGATGTTTGCCCTTTCATGCGTACGTTAAAGCCTAGGTTGAAAGTTCGAGTCCAGTACCGCCCACCATAGTGGACAATAGGGGGAACCGTCACCGACTCCTGTGGGGGC
>JAZDIY010000133.1:0-3358 GCA_043804445.1 Chloroflexota bacterium
TGGCGAGCATCAAACCCCTTTAATTCTGGCACTAATTTGGCACTAACGGTTTTCAAACTAGGTTGCAAAAATCAAGTTTTGCAGCTAAAATACGGATAGGCACAAAACAGCAATTTAGCTTCAAAGTTGGTAGAAAACAAGCCTGTTGTATAACTTCTAAGCAGCGGGTCGTCGGTTCGAATCCGACCAGGGACGCCATCTCACGCTCAGGCTGAGGCTAAACTTAACTCCAACAAGCGGGCAAAATCCTCTGAAATATGCTTGAGGGCAGCCTGCGGCCGCGTTCTGAAAGAATAGCTATACCTGGTTCCCAGTCTACCCTATCTGGTGAATGAAGGCTAACTGACCCTGACGGGGGATACCATTATTGTCTATGGACTCTTGTTTCCGCCGAGCAGGTAAACACCCGGGCTGACTTCGGCCAGGTCATCGTTCCGGACGGGCAGGCTGGTATAGATGATGGAGATGCCGTTCTCCCGTAAAAAGGCGGTATCGCTGGCGTTATCGGACAGGAAGGCCGCGGCCGCCTCGTCGGTGTCCATAGGGAAGGAGTGTATCCGGGAGTAGACCAGTTTCCCGGTGATGGCGGTAAAGGCGGTGGCTTTCCAGGGGTCCAGCATGGCTTTGGGGTAATCGGCCCCAACGTTGTCCTTAATCCAGGCGAAGGCGGCGTAGTCCTGGCTATCAATCATATGGTAATAAGGGATGTCCTGGCGGGTGGGGATGGCGGCTACCAGCGTCAACACCACCAGGACCAGGCACAGGGCATTACCGGCCTGCCGCGTGATGGGCGGCACCCTCAGCCACGGCTGGAGTACCTCGGCTAACGGCAGCTTCCTGACCGCCATCAGCCCGGCCCCGGCCACTACCGCCATCATGAGCATCATATACATCAGTCCGCGGTAGTACATGATATATGGCCCGTAATTGAAGGTGTACTTGACCACCAGCATGAGGAGGAGGGCCAGCAGTCCCAGCGCCAGGCTGTAGCTTTGCCGGCTCCCTCTCATCGCCAGAACGAAGGCACCCAGCAGGCAGATGGCTACCGGCAGGGTGCCATAGGTAAAGATGACCCGCGGTATGTCCACCCACGTTGGCAGCGGGGCCGGGGTAAATAACGAGCGGGCCGTGGTCAGTACCAGCTGGAATATCCAGGGAAAGAGCACGAAGAAGGGAACCATCAGTATCAGTATGGCGCCCAGGGCTATCTTGAGGTTGCCCCGGAGGTTGAGCAGGGCGTAGGGGACCATGATGATGACCAGGCCCACCGCCGTCGGCGGGTGTATGGTCAGCAGGAAGGCGACGAAAACGAACAGCATCAGGTACGCCCAGACGCTCCTCAGGTTGAAGGTGATGAACAGGCATAGCGGGATAAAGAGCAGCCCCAGGGCCACCGGCACCATGAAGGCCGGGCCCAGGATACCTACCGTGGTGGGGATGAGGGCGGTGAAGAAGGCGGCCTCCCAGCCGAACCCCTGCCTCCGGGCCAGGATATAGACCGAGAGCACGGTCATCATAAAAATAACGCCGGGGAAATAGCGGAAGATGGTCAGCCAGGAGATACCGCTGACCTGCTGGAAGACGCCCCAGAAGACCAGGTAGCCGGTCTCCAGATAAGAGCCGGGGCTCACCACGGACTGCCCGTAGAAGGGGTCTACGAAGCTGGCGTTACCGGCCTTGAGCATCGCCTTGGCCAGGGCCAGATTAACCCATTCGTCCACGTGTATCGGATAAGCGTATCCCAGATGGGGGATAAAGGCCAGGTAGAAGGCCAGGGCCATAATCAGGGCCAGTTTTACATAGTCCGATTTGGCCAGCTGCCGTAAGTAGCGACTCATCAATCAATTCACCGCTACCAGGACTCAGTCTTACTGATGGACATCAATCCACAGGTGAAGCGGTTTCAGATAGGGCTGGCTGTCTCCCGCCCGGTACAGGACAAACTCCACTTTCTGCATATCACCCGCCTGGCTCAGGGAAAAGGTTACCGCCTGCTCCCATTTCTCCATTGGCGCCAGGGCTACCGGGCCCCAGTGCTCGGCGGTTACTCCGTTCAGGACCAGCTCCAGCCGGTAGCTCACCGTCTGGTGTTCCTGGTTGACGATGGCTGCGGTGACCCGGCCCGGCTCACCGACCTTCAGCTCCGAGGGGTAATCAGCAGCCTTGCCCCCCGGCCCCAGCAGATAAAACTCGGTAAACTCCTGTCCGGGCTTGGGTATGACCACCATGTAGCCCAGCAGCCCGGTGGCCCCCAGGATAACCATGATGAGCACCAGCGAAATTATCCTATCCCGTTGGTTCAGGGCTCCCCACCTCGGCCATCGCCAGGCTAATGATAGGACAGGTCTCTCAGCACCGGCCAGCCGCCGCCGTCGCCACCAGGCCACCAGGGAAGCGGCCAGGACGAATCCCGTCAGTGCCAGCAGCACCGGGTACAGCCTGAAACCCCAGGGGCTGTAGTTCAGGACGAAGCCGATAAGCGGCGCCAGGGTAATGGAGAGCCCGAAGCTCAGGGCCACCCGCTCGGTGGTGCCCAGGGCTTCCCGCCGCGGAAAAACGGCGGCGATGAGGGCGTATCCTGGGAAATACAGCACCAGGGGCAACCCCAGCACCAGGCGGAGGATACTGTCCGGGAAGACGCTGATAATGATAATCAGCAGCCCGGAGAGGACGGTTATTAGTAACAGTTCATTAGGTAGCCTGATTCTCATGGTCGGTGACGCCTCGCTCCGGTTATGATAACTATACAATGAACCGGCCGCTTTGGCAACGGGCGGCTTACATTGACAGGGGCCAGCCTATCGGCTATCATCCAAGACAAAGACGAGGTAAGAAAAACTGTTTGTCCTGGGCCATCCCGGCATCACCCTGGGTGCGGCGGTACTGCTGAGGCGGGCTGGCCCCAAGTCCCGGCTGGTTGCCCTGGCCCGGCGCCTGGACCTCCGGCTGGTGCTGGTAGCTTCCTTACTCCCTGACATCATCGATAAACCGGTCGGCCAGCTCCTGTTCAAGGATACCTTTAACTATGGCCGTATCTTCGCCCATACCCTGCTGTTCTCCATAATGCTGGCCCTCGGCGGGTATTATCTCTACCGCCGCCGCGGCCGTCTCTGGTTGCTCGTCCTGGCCTTCGGCAGCCTGGCCCATATCATGGAGGACCAGATGTGGCTGGAACCGAAGACCTGGCTCTGGCCCCTTTACGGGTGGGCCTTCCCCCAGGCCGACCTGACCGGATGGATAACCAACATGCTCTACAAGTTGCTCACCACCCCGGCTGAGTACATCCCGGAGCTGGTGGGGCTGGCCATCCTCATCTGGTTTGCCCTGGCACTGGTGCGGCGGCGGCAGGTCACCGCCT
>JAZDIY010000134.1:0-2191 GCA_043804445.1 Chloroflexota bacterium
CCCCCCGGAGAGGGCGGCCCAGATAACCAGGGTACCGGCCGATAAGATAAAACAGGCGGCCGTCATGTACGCCACCACAAAACCCGCCAAGATAGGGTTCAGCCCCTCGGCCACCACCCAGACCACGAACGGGGTGCAGAACCAGAGAGCCATGATACTGCTGACGGCCATAACCGGAAACCTGTCGGTACCGGGCGGCAACGGCTGTTTCCCGCGTCCCTTCCCCATGTCTGATATCACTCTGCATGACCGGGTGGAATCCATGCCCCCCGGCCTGGGCGCTGACCGTTTTCCCGTCTGGACCCGGCTGTCCCGCCAGATGCAGGCCAATGTCCTGTCGGACCGTATCGAGAGCGGCCAACCGTACCCCATCAAGGGCTTCTTCGGTTCCGGAATACATCTGGCCTGTTTCCCCAACACCAACCGGTTTATCAAAAATATCCAGAAGCTTGACTTCGTAGTGGTCACCGAGTACTTCCTCACGCCCGGCACCGAGTACGCCGATATTGTCATGCCCATATCGTCGTGGTGGGAGCGCAACATGCTGATCGTACCGCCGTACTCCGGCCCCATAGCCAAGGTAACAGAGCCGGTCATCGAGCCCCTGGGGGAGACCTGGCCAGAGTGGAAAATCATCTTCGAGCTGGGGAAGAGACTCGGCCTGGGGGACGAATTCTGGGGAGGCGACCTGAATAAATGCCTGAGCGAGGTATTCAAGCCTGCGGGGCTGACACCGGAGGAAATCATGAAACACCCCGAGGGGGTGCCCTTCAGTTCCCCACCTAATCCCCCCAGGAACTATGAAAAGGAGGGATTTCACACTCCGTCGGGAAAAGTGGAAATAGCTTCCTCGATCCTGGCCCAGCACGGCTACGACGCGCTCCCCGTGTACCGTGAGCCAGCCGAGGGCCCCGTCAGCCGGCCGGATCTACTGAAAGATTTTCCGCTGGTATTGACCACGGGGGTCCGCCTGCTCCCTTATACCGGCACGAGGTACCGCAATGTCCCGCAGTTAAACAGGATGGCCCCGGAGGCGGTGGCCGAGATAAATCCCTCCGACGCCACCCCGCGCGGCATCAAATCGGGCGACAGGATCATCATCAGGTCGCCCAGGGGGAGCATCAAACTGAAGGCCGAGGTCACTGACAAGATACTGGCCGGTGTCGTCATGGCACCGTACGAGTGGTCAGGCGAAGCCAACGTGAACATCATCGTTGATGACCAGAACCTTGACCCGATATCGGGCTATGCGCCCATGAAATCGCAGCTCTGCCAGGTGCTCAAAGCGGATTAGCGAGAATAGTAAGGGGCAGCCACGACCATCATGGCTGCCCCTATTTGTCCCTCCCGGTTTCCAGGGCTATTTCAGGATAGTTGGCATGGAGCTACCGGCGGTAAAAACCTCCCCGGTTCCCCAAGGATGTACTAATGACCTGGAATGAGCCGTTAGCACCATTGACATCCACCGCATACGAGCCGGGAGTATCTTTTTGGGTGGTGAAGGTAACCTCCTGGCTCTGGCCGGCATCCAGGGCAATCTCCTGAGTACCCTCGGTGACGCCATTTATTTTCAGCACCACTTCATAGCTTCCGGCGGCGTCGCCGCTGTTCGTCACCAGAGCCGAAATGGTCACCCGTTGGCCACTTCTCACCGATGTCGGGCTGATGCTCAGTCCGCCCACCGAGAAAGCAACCTGCGGAGTGATGGATGAGGTGTCGTCGTCCGGCTCTGGAGTATTAACAGGGTCGAGCGTGAGTATCGCGCTGGCCCCCAGTGTCACGGTGGCCCGCATCACGTACTGGTTACCGTTGTAGCCGGCCCGGGCAACATTGAACTGGCCCGGGAGTGCCCCGTATGAAGCATTATTCAGCCAGCAATGAGAGCGCGCAGGTTGCCGGCTCTGGTACTTGACCCGATTCTGGTCCTGCAGGTTAAAGGCCAGCCAGTAGTAAGCACCCTGTGTCACCGGTAAATCCAGCTGAGAAATGGCCACCCAGCCGTTAGATACGGTGACTTCGCCGGCATCCAGAAGAAGGCTGCCTGGCCTGCCGCTGCTGTCCGCATAGACCCCCAGCCTCACCCTGCCGGACGGCGTGGTATCGTCTAGCAAAAGCTCCAGCGTGCTCAGTGTCCCGGTGCCGGCATTGTTCTGGAACCTCATCGCATTCAGGACACGCTGGGCTTGATTAT
>JAZDIY010000135.1:0-2804 GCA_043804445.1 Chloroflexota bacterium
TGGGGTGGTGGGGGGGGGCATATGTGGATGGAGGAGCCTCCCGAAAAGCGGGTGAGTACCCGCCGTACCGGGGAGATACTGAAGGCCGGGGTGGGCCTGGTGGCCACCGCCTGTCCCTACTGTCTGAGCATGCTTGAAGACGGGCTGAAGGCCGGTGGTGCCGATGAGACGGTGGCGGTGGCCGACCTCAGCGAACTGGTGCTTAAGGCCCTCCCGGAATGAGGGCGTGCCGAAGGGGCATACCTTGCCCCATCCGGACTCTCAAAACGGCAAAGGGCCGATGGTTAATGCCAATTAAGGTATAGAGGATAACTATGGATACGAGAAAAGTGGTAGTTGACCCTGGATTGTGTATTGTTTGTGGGGACTGCAGCCGGATTTGTCCTGTTTACGTTTATAACATCTCGCCGCCGCCGTGCCAGCGGGCGTGCCCGGTAGGCACCGATATCTCGGCCAATATCACTTCGATCATCCAGGGGAACCTGGACGAGGCGCTGGCCGCCATCAGGCAGTCTAACCCCCTCCCCGGCATAACCGGCCGGGTCTGCCCTCATCCCTGCGAGGCGGAGTGCCGCCGGAGCGAGATTGACCAGCCGGTAGCGATACAGGCCCTGGAGCGGTTCACTGCTGACCACGGGCCGGACTATCCCCCTGACCCGGTGGAAAAGAAGGCGGCCCGGGTGGCTGTCATCGGCTCCGGCCCGGCCGGTCTGGCGGCCGCCGCTGACCTGGCCCGGCGGGGCTACCCGGTGACTATTTTTGAGTCCCTGCCCGTCGCCGGCGGCCTGTTGTCGGTGGGCATCCCGGAGTATCGCTTACCCCGGGAGATAGTCCGGCGTGAAATCGGCCGGATTGAGCGGCTCGGGGTGGACATCAGGCTTAACAGCCCGGTGGGGGGGGATAGTACCCTCAAAGGTCTTCTGGGGCAGGGGTACCGGGTGGTGCTGGTGGCCATCGGTACTCACCGCGGCCTGAAGCTGGACATCCCCGGCGAAGGCGAGTTACAGGGGGTGGAGGATGCCATGTCGTTTCTCCGGGGGGTGAACCTGGGCGGCCCGCGGCGTGTTACCGGCCAGGCCATCGTCGTCGGGGGCGGTAACGCCGCGGTGGATGCGGCCCGCACCCTGCTCCGTCTGGGGGCCAGCGGCGTGGCCCTGGTCTACCGCCGCAGCCGGCAGGAGATGCCCGCCATTGCCTCTGAGGTGGCCGAGGCGGAACGGGAGGGGGTCAAGGTCCACTACCTGGTAGCCCCCCGCCGGGTACTGGGTAAGGGCGGGAAGGTAACCGGCATGGAGTGCGTCCGCACCGAGCTGGGTGCGCCGGATGCCAGCGGACGGCGGGCCCCCCGGTCGGTGGCGGGCTCCGAGTTCGTTTTGGAGGCGGGCCTGATAATATCGGCCATCGGCCAGCAGCCTGACCTGTCGCGGTGGCGCGAGGCCGGTGATATCGGCGCTGCCGGTGGTTCGGTGGCGGTGGACGGGGACACCATGATGACGGCCCTGCCCGGGGTATTTGCCGCCGGTGATGCCGTCAGCGGGCCGGGTACGGTGGTGGAGGCCATGGCCTCCGGCCGGAGGGCGGCCGCCGCCATCAACCGGTACCTTGGGGGAACAGAACCAGCGCAGGCCGGTAACGGGGCAAGGGCCGCCGGGGGTGAGGCTGCCCCCTCAACCTGGTGGAAGGAAACGGGTAAAGAGCCGCGGTCGGCGGTAGACGAGCTGCCCGTGGCCAAGCGCCGGGGTAACTTCAGCGAAATCGTACCCGGCCTGCCCCAGGACCTGGCCGTCAGAGAGGCCCGGCGCTGCCTGGGCTGTGCCATCTTTGCCCATAATGACCTGGCCAGCTGCTGCGGGGACTCCTGCCGGTGCTGCCAGTACCACTGCTGGCAGGGGGCGATCAAAATATACTAGGAGGGTAGCCGATGGCAACGGACTTTGACGTTATTGAGGCGGATGTACTGATAATCGGCGCCGGGATTGCCGGTTGCCGGGCGGCGCTGGAGGCCGTTAACCACGGTGCCCGGGTGGTGATGACCACCAAGGGGCTGTTCGGGCGGGACGGCAGCGCCACCTGGATGGCCACCCTGGCCTTTCAGTGCTGGGGGGTTCATCCTGACGATCCCCTTGACCGGCACGTTGATGATACCCTCCGCTGCGGCTGGTTTTTGAACAACCAGGAAAACGTCTATGCCTTCCTGTCCCATCTCCCCGATGCGGCTCGGGAGCTGATGGACTGGGGGGTACGGTTCCGGCAGGAAAACGGCCAGGTGGCCACGGTATGGCAGCTGGGCCAGAGTATTGCGGAAGGAAGGTCATTCACCGCGGCCCAGTGGCCCCGCGGGGAGCTCTGCTACAATCTGTCGAGGGCGATACCGCCGGTGGTCAAAGGCCGGCCCATTCAGATTGTGGAGGACATCTTCATCGTTGACCTGGTGAAAAATGACGGTGCCGTGGTCGGCGCCCTGGGCATTGATGTCAGGAGCGGCCGGTTCCGGCTGTTCCAGGCCCGGACGACGATACTGGCCACCGGCGGGTACCAGGGGCTGTACAACTTCACCACCGCCAATCCCAATCTGACCGGGGACGGGCAGGCGATGGCCCTCCGGGCCGGTGCCGATATGACGGACTTTGAGTTCAATCAGACCCTGCCCTGCGCCATCTGGCCACCGCAGCTGGCCGGTGACATCCTGCCCTTTGACCTGATACTGCACTACGGGGGGCGGATGTACAACAGTGATAACGAGCGCATCATCTCTAAGTGGGACCCGGTCAATATGGAGCGCAGCAGCCGGGCCATTATCTCCC
>JAZDIY010000136.1:0-2811 GCA_043804445.1 Chloroflexota bacterium
GGCCACCTCGGAGTAAGGCCCGTCGTGGCAGACCACGATGTTATGCTGCTTGGCGAATTTGACCACCCGGTTGAAGAAGTCCAGGTCGGCCACGGCCCCGGCGGGGTTGTTGGGGTAGTTTATCCAGAGCAGCCTAGCCCTGTGTAACACGTTGGCCGGAACGCTCTCCAGGTCAGGCAAAAAATGGTTCTCCGCCGTCAGCGGCAGGTAGTGCACCTCACCCCCGGCCAGCCCGGTGCTGATGGAGTAAACGGGGTATCCCGGGTCGGTGACCAGGGCGATATCACCGGGGTCGATGAAGCACAGGGCGATGTGGGCTACCCCCTCCTTGGAGCCAATCAGGGGCAGCACCTCTTTGGCCGGGTCCAGGGATACCCCGAAACGCCGCTGGTACCAGCCGGCTATCGCCTGTCTCAGCTCCAGCAGGCCCTCTGTCTCCGGGTAGCGGTGGTTCACCGGGTCGTGGGCGGCCTGGCACAGCCGCTCGATGATATGGGGCGGGGTGGGGATGTCGGGGTCGCCGATGGCGAAGCTGACCACGTCCTCGCCCCGGGCCTTCTTCTCGGCAATCTTCCGGCTGATTTCTACGAAAAGGTAGGGTGGCAGGTTCTCCACCCGCTTCGCCAGCTTCATGGTTGACACCTCATATTTAACTTATTCAGTCCGGCCACTCGCCGGTAAAGACGGTTTCCGCCGGGCCGCTCAAAAAGACCTCCCCTACCCTGTCCCACTGAACCTCCAGGGTGCCCCCCGGCAGCCTGACGGCCACACTGTTGTCCAGCAGACCCAGCTGCTGGCCGGCCACGGCCAGGGCGCAGGCCCCGCTGCCGCAGGAGAGCGTCTCCCCGGCCCCTCGCTCCCAGACCCGGGCCTCCACCTCGCGCCGGCTGAGCACCCGGACCACCTCGAAGTTGGTCCGCTCCGGGAATACCGCCAGGTGTTCCACCAGCGGGCCGAGCTCGGTGATGGGGAAATCGGCCACCGGCCCCGGCCCGTAATAGACGGCGTGGGGGTTTCCCATGGAGACCAGGTTCAGCTTGAGTTCCCGGCCGGCTACGGTAGCCGTGTAGCCCAGCATAGGCGTTATGTCAACTACTTCACCGGCGGCGGACTCCAGTGCCACCGGGATAGCCTCCGCCCTGAACCGGGGGGTGCCCATGCCCACCTGGATTTTGTTAACGGCTTTGCCCTGTCGGCGCAGCCGTACTGGCCTCAGGCCGGCCGCGGTTTCAATCATCATCTCCGGAGCGCCGCTCTTGACCCGTTCTTTATCTATGATGTATCTTACCACACACCGCAGGCCGTTGCCGCAGGCCTCGGCCTCCGAGCCATCGGGGTTGAACATGCGCATGCGGAAGTCGGCCCGTCGGGAAGGCATCAGCAGCAGCAGGCCGTCACTGCCGATGCCGAAGTGGCGGTGGCACATGGCGGTGGCCAGCGGCGGCCAGTCTCGTGCCTCATCGGCCGTTTCCAGAAGGATAAAATCGTTACCGGTGGCCTGTAACTTGGTAAAATGCATGGCGTGGTCTCTCCTAAAGCTCTGGTTACCTGTCACCCGCGAAATCAGACAGGGCCGCGGCGATGGCTGATTCCGCCCCGTTCTGGATATCAATCCACTTTATCCGCTTATCGTTGGGCTGGAACCAGTTGTACTGCTGGCGGACAAAGCGGTGGGTCTCGTTCTTTATCTGCTGCACGGCGCTGGCCAGGGTCAGCTCGCCCCGCAGGAGCTGGCCAATCTGCTTGTAGCCGATGCCGGACATGGCGGGCAGGTCAAACCCGTAGCCCATGTCCAGCAGCTTTTCCACCTCTGCCACCAGGCCGTCGGCCATCATCCGGTCTACCCGTTGGTCAATCATCCGGTACAGCTCGGCACGGTCCGCCGTCAGGCCCAGTATCAGGGTGCGGAACGGCGGCGCCTGCTTGGACTGTAGCCGGGAAAGGGGGGCCTGGGTGTGGTGCTGCACCTCCAGGGCCCGGATTACCCGGCGCAGGTTATGCTTATCAATCCTCCCTGCGGCCGTAGGGTCCACCCGGGCCAGCTCCTGGTAGAGCTCGTCGCCTTCACCCCGGGCGGCCCGTTCTTCCATCTCCTGCCGGAACGGCTGGTCCGGGGCCACCGGTGGTATGCCCCAGCCTTCAATTATAGACCAGACGTACTGGCCGCTGCCACCCACCAGCAGGGCCAGCTTCCCCCGTTGCTGGGTACCGGTGATGGCCTGGAGGGCCAGTTTCTGGTAGCGGGCCAGGCTGAAATCTTCATCGGGATTGATGATGTTCACCATGTGGTGCGGCACCAGGGCCAGTTCCTCCGGGGTGGGCTTGGCCGTGCCGATGTTCATGTGGCGGTATATCTGCCGGCTGTCGGCGCCGATTATCTCCCCGTCGTAGT
Source organism: Chloroflexota bacterium (assembly GCA_043804445.1). Taxonomy (GTDB): domain Bacteria; phylum Chloroflexota; class Dehalococcoidia; order Dehalococcoidales; family JAZDIY01; genus JAZDIY01. The sequence goes on from JAZDIY010000136.1 coordinate 2,393, forward strand.
GCTGGGCCAGCAGCAGGCCGAGCCGGCTTTTACCGATGCCGGTAGGCCCGATGATGACTATCAGGTAGTCCAATTTTAATTCCTCGTTTCCGCCGCCTGCTGCACGATGCTCAGGAACTGGTCGGCTTTCAGGCTGGCCCCGCCCACCAGGGCCCCGTCAATCTCCGGCTGCCGGAGGAACTCGGCGGCGTTGGCGGCGGTGACGCTGCCCCCGTAGAGGAGGCGCATCTCCCGGGCCAGCTTTTTGTCCAGCAGCCCGGCCAGGCTCTGGCGGATAAAGCCGATGGTCTGGTTGGCCTGCTCGCCGGTGGCCGCCCGGCCGGTGCCGATGGCCCAGATGGGCTCGTAGGCGATGACCAGGCCGCCCGGCTGGCGGATGCCGGCCAGCGAGCCGATGAGCTGCCCGGCGATTATCTCCC
>JAZDIY010000137.1:0-4828 GCA_043804445.1 Chloroflexota bacterium
CCCACCGGTGGGTGAATCAGGTGGCGTATCTCGCTTCTCACCACCCCCGACGGTATTTGTGCCATAGCTTGCTCGATAATGCGCAGGCTCTGCCGCATCTCCTGAATCCTGACCCGGTAGCGGTCGTAGCAATCGCCGTTAGCCCCGGTGGGTATCTCAAACTCAAAACGGTCATAGATGGAGTACGGGTCTACCTTGCGATAGTCCCACTTGACACCGGTGGCACGGAGCACCGGCCCGCTGGCGGAAGTATTGATGGCCATTTCCTTACTCAGAATGCCGACACCCTTGCTACGGGCCAGCAGTATCTCATTTTGCGCCAGAAGCTGGTCATATTCATCGATATAGCCCGGCATTTGCTTGACGAACAGGCACAAAGCCGGCAGGAATTCCTCTGGTACATCCTGCAGAACTCCACCGGGCCGCATATAGCTGTACAGCAAGCGCTGGCCGGAGGCCATTTCAAACAGGTCCAGAATCTTCTCCCTTTCGCGCAGCATGTACAGAATAGGTGTCATAAAAGCACCGCAGTCGTTCAGAAAAGCACCCACCGCTATCAGGTGGCAAACAATCCGTTGCAGCTCGGCCAGGATAACCCGCAGGTACTGGGCGCGCTCAGGCACCGGAATCCCGGCCAGCTTCTCCACTGCCAGGACATAAGCCAGGTTATTGCTCATGGAAGCGAGATAGTCCAGCCGGTCGGTCAGGGGGATAACCCCGGTATAGGTCCGCTCCTCGGCCAGCTTCTCAACACCCCGGTGCAGGTAGCCGAAAACGGGCTCCATGTCCACCACCACCTCGCCGTCCAGGGTGGTCTTCATGCGGAACACCCCGTGGGTGCTGGGGTGCTGCGGCCCGATATTGATGACAAACGGCTCGGTCTTGATTACCATCGCAGAAAGTCCTTGCGCAGCGGGTGCCCCTCAAAGCCCTCCCAGAGGACCAGCGGCTTCATATTGGGGTGACCGTCAAAGCTAATCCCCAGCAGGTCGTGTATCTCCCGCTCCTGAAAACTGGCCCCCTGCCACAGGCCGACCAGCGAGGGCAGGCTGAGCCGGTCACGGCCGTGACAGCGTGCCTTTAAGACCAGGCGGTGGTTATGGGTGAGCGAGATGAGGAGATAGACCACCTCAAAATAGTCATAATAGTCAGTGCCGGTAACGGCACTGAGGTAGTTGAAATCGAGCTCGGGGGTGTCCTTCAGAAAAGCGGCCACCGCCAGCAGGGACTCACTTTTGACCAGCAGCCCGCTCTCGTCGGCGGTAATGACACTGCCGGGGACCCGCTGCGCCACCTTTTGGGCCATTTCCTGGCTGGAGAGAAGCTGGGTCACCGCTAACTGCCCTCCTGGAGCAGGCTTCTTTTGGCAATCTTGGCGTGCAGCATCCGGATGCCGTAGAGCAGGGCCTCCGGGCGCGGCGGGCAGCCCGGCACGTAGACGTCCACCGGCACGATACGGTTGTATCCCGGCACCACGGCGTAGGAACTGGCGAAGATGCCGCCGCTGATACCGCAGGCCCCCATGGCCAGCACCCACTTCGGCTCGGCCATCTGCTCGTAGATGCGCCGCACCTGGGGGGCCATCTTCCAGGTCAGCGTGCCGGCGGTAATCATCAGATCGGCCTGCCGCGGCGAGGCCCGGAAGATCTCCATGCCGAAGCGGGAAAGGTCAAACCGCGAGGCGGCGGTGGCAATCATCTCGAAGGCACAGCAGGCCGGGGCAAAGGTCACCGGCCAGAGGGAAGACTTCCGCGCCCAGTCCAGCAGGGCATCCACCGAGGTCAGCAGGATATTGCGCTTGAGTTCCTCGTCCAGCCAGCGGTCAGGGTCAGGGATGGGCTGCTGGCTCCGCGCCCGGAGCTCCTCGATAGCCTGGCCCTCGGCGGCATCCCGCTGGCTATCGGTAAGGACATATTGTCCGCCCTGGCCTATTTCCATTCCAGAACCTTCTTCTTCCAGGCGTAGAAGTAGCCCACCGCCACGATGGCGATGAGCAGCAGCACCGCCAGCAGGGCGTAAAAGCCCAGGCTACGCAGGGCCACCGCCCACGGGTAGATAAAAACCACCATGACGTCAAGGGCGACGAACATCAGGGCGTAGAAGTAATAGCGGAAGTTGAACTGCACCCAGGTCTTGCCGATGGTTTCCATGCCGCACTCGTAGGTAGAGCTCTTCACCGGATTGGGCTTGTGGGGAACGACGCGGAGGAAGCGGAGGACAAAGGGAATCATTATCATACTAATGGCAAATAAGAGGGCCACTACCAGGAACAGACCGATATAGCCGTAATTTTCCAGCAAATATCTATCCCCCCTATTTCCCTGCGGCGCTTGTTAGTATACCACTTGAATTTTAGCAAGGCAAGAGGCCAGTAAAAAACGGCTGAACGTAAAACGGGCCGCCCAATAGACCAGCCGCCCGGTGCCCCTTTCGCCGCCGCCCCTAAGTATATCAATTAAATTATTATAAGGCAATAGGCCTAAAGCCACCGGGGCAAATTTAAAAATTTAATAGGGTGAAGACATGACGGGCCCCGCGCCCCGTCCGGCGCGATGGGAAGGGGAGCCGGGCCGCCGTCGGACCAGCGGCACGTCTTGACGCCGGGCCAGCCCTCGTATAAAATAAGACCTATCGTGGGCAATTGCCCCACGGCAGAGAGTGATACCGACCGGAGAGACACCCACCGGAGGCAAAGGCGGCGTCACCGCTGATACCGGGATGATGCGAAACCACGGATGCGAATTATTGCGGGTAAGGCCAAGGGTCATGTCCTTAAAGTGCCGGGGAGACCGACCCGCCCGGCCACAGACCTGGTACGGGGAGCGATTTTCTCCATTTTAGAAACATCTACCGACGACTGGTCACAGGTGCTTGATCTATTCTCGGGTAGCGGTGCCCTGGGCATCGAGGCGTTAAGCCGCGGCGCCGGCTGGGTGGACTTTGTGGAAAAAGAGCCGCGGTGTTGTGCTATAATTAAGCAAAACCTGGAAAAGACAGGGTTCACCGCCCAGGCCCATGTGTACTGCAGCAGTGTCATAAAAGCGTTTGCCTTCCTGAAAAAGGAGTACGATATTATCCTGATGGACCCCCCGTATTCAGACAGAACCATCGGCAAGACCGTCACCCGGCTGGCCACCTCCGGGCTGGTCAAGCCGACCGCCACCGTGGTGGTCACTCACTCCCCCCACCTCACCCTGGACGCCACCTACGCTGACCTGAACCTGGTCAAAGAGCGCCGCCACGGTGACAGCTATATCAACCTGTATCAGAAGGAGGCCCAGTCGTGACCACAGCTCTTTACCCCGGCAGTTTTGACCCGGTAACCAACGGGCACCTGGATATCGCGGTGCGCGCCGCCAAAGTTTTTGACCGGGTGGTCATCGGGGTCTTTGACACCCCCAGCAACAAAAAGTTGCTTTTCACTACCGGGGAGAGGGTGGAGCTGGTCCGAAAAGCCATCACCGAGTTCCCCAGGATTGAAGTGCAACCCTATAGCGGCCTTACCGTGGACTTCGCCCGGAAGGTGGGGGCCCAGGTCATGGTACGGGGCCTCAGAATCAGGGCGGACTTTGAGAACGAGTTTGACCTGGCCATGATGAACAAAAAACTGGCCCCGGAGCTGGAACTGGTCTGCTTCATGTCCACCCTCGAATACCAGTTCCTCAGCTCCAGCCTGCTCAAGGAAGCCTCCAACCTCGGCGGTTACATTGATGACCTCGTTCCCAAACACGTCGCCGAGGCGTTAAGAAAGAAGGTGGGGAGCCCGATGTAGATTTAGTATCAGCGCCAAGCGCCGGGTTACCGGAGAATCAAATTCAGGAGGTTAATGAACCAAGATGGCGTACAAAATTTCCGACGACTGTATTAGCTGTGGAGCCTGCGAACCCGAGTGCCCAAACAGTGCCATCAGCGAGGGCGAGACCATTTACGTTATTGACCCCGATAAGTGCACGGAGTGTGTCGGCTCCCATGAGTCGTCCCGCTGTGCCGAGGTATGTCCGGTCGAGGCCTGCCACCCCGACCCGGACCACAAGGAAAGCCGGGAGGCACTGCTGGAGAAATGGCGCGGGCTGCACCCCGGGGAAACCCCGTCGGTCACCTAGTGACCGCCAGCCTCCCCAAGCGCCCGCCGCGCCAGCGGCCGGTACCGTTTTGACCATCCTCTTCCCTGGCCCCCGGTCAAAGGGGGAGGGAAGAGGATGGTATATTAGCTGCCCGTTTTCTCTTACCGCTGTGGTGCTAAGACCGGTTACTGGAAGAAAGTGCGCACCCCGTTAAACTCGTCCGGCAGCAGAGCCAGGGCCAGCGGGAAGGTATCCACCAGTATCCTGGCCAGGGCCGAGTCCCCGATGATGCCCGTGCTGAAAAACTTGACCCAGACGGTCAGCAGGGCCCCCAGCACGATACCCCCCCATACCAGCCCGAAAACGGCCCCCAGCAGGTGGTTCAGCCAGCCCAGCATCACCAGCGAGGTGAGCCATTTCAACAGGCGGGCCAGTATGCCGGCCACGATGATGACCGCTACCAGGATGATAATAAAGGCAATAATCTTGGCCCAGCCCTCACTGGGGACAAAGGTAAGCGCCCCGGCCAGGGATGAGTAAAAACGGCCGGCCAGGACTATCCCCACCAGCAACCCGACCACATCGAGGACCGTCTTTATCAGTCCGCTCCTCAGCCCGTAGAGGGTGGTGATTACCATAACGATCAGGATAACGATATCAAGCCAGTTCATGGTTAATTATCTCGCCTCCTTCTTTCCGGTTCCGGGCATAAATCCCCAAAACCTCTCTTCACTATTTTATCCGTAGTGCAGGGCGTCAATGGG
>JAZDIY010000138.1:0-4184 GCA_043804445.1 Chloroflexota bacterium
AGTCTCGGTTAGTGTGGCGCTTGGAATGGCTGACGTTATGCCCGAACTGCGGCGATTTACCACACAGATCACACTTCAAGGTCGCTTCTCCTTTGACTATTGGCCAATTTTGTTATACAATACACCAAATCTTACCACAGTCAAATAATGCTTAGCAAGGACAGGATAAAGTGAAACAGGTCAAAGCCATCCGGGGCCAGGACTTGAGAGATATGTTCGCCGCCGCCAACACCTGGCTGGAAAAAAGCGCCCCCGATATTGATGCCCTCAACGTCTTCCCGGTGCCTGACGGTGATACCGGCACCAACATGCTGCTCACCATGCGCTCCGGCGTCGAGGAGGCCTTCCGGGCCCCTGACCACAGCGCCGCCGCTGTGGCCAAAGCCATGGCCAAAGGGACCCTGAGCGGGGCACGGGGCAACAGCGGGGTCATCCTCTCCCAGATATGGCGCGGCCTGGCCGAGGCCCTGGTCAACAAGGAATCGTTGAACGGCAGCGAACTGGCAATAGCCCTGCTGGCATCAGCCAAAACGGCCTACCAGGGGCTAAACAACCCGGTGGAGGGCACCATCCTGACCGTCATCCGGGAGGCGGCCGCCGCCGCCCAGGCCGCCGTGGACGCCGGCGCTACCGAACCGATACCGGTCATGGAGGCCACCGTCAAAGCGGCCAGCCAGTCGGTGGCCAATACCCCTGCCCTGCTGCCCGTCCTCAAGGAAGCCGGCGTGGTGGACGCCGGCGGACAGGGCCTCTACACCATACTGGAAGGGGCCCTCCGCTATCTCCGGGGCGAGGCGGAGCAGATGCAGTACCGCAAGCCCCAGATAATCGTCAGTGACCTGGTGGGCACGGCCCGGCCCGCCCAGTTCCTGGCCATGGACGAGGTGCCCTTCGGCTACTGTACCGAGTTTCTGCTCAAAGGGGAGAGCTTAAGCCTGGAGAAGATTAAAGAAAAGCTGGCCAAGAAGGGGGAATCGCTGATCGTGGTCGGCGATGAGTCCACCGTCCGGATTCACGTCCACACCCTGGACCCGGGCAACGTGGTCCACTTCGCCACCGAGCTGGGCACCATGCATAACGTCAGCATCCGCAACATGGACGAGCAGCACCAGGACTACCTGGCCCTGCAGAAGGAGAACACCCCGGCGGCCGATATCGCCACCGTGGCCGTGGTCAGCGGTGACGGCCTGGCCGAGGTCTTCAAGAGCCTGGGGGCGGTGGTGGTCCCCGGCGGCCAGACGATGAACCCCAGCACCAAAGACCTGCCCCAGGCCGTCGAGTCGGTGGTATCGGACAAGGTCATCATCCTGCCCAACAACGCCAACATCGTGCTCACCGCCGAGCAGGTCCAGTCCCTGACCCGGAAGAGCGTCATCGTGGTGCCCAGCCGGACCATCCCCCAGGGGGTAGCCGCCCTGCTGGCCTTTGACTACGAGGCGGACTTCAAAAGCAACGCCCGGCTGATGAAGGCCGCCATCCCCACGGCCAAATCCATCGAGATTACCCGGGCCGCCCGCTCCACCAAACTGGGCGGCTTCGATATTAAAAAGAAGCAGTCCATCGGCCTGCTGGACGGGGACCTGGTAGCGGTGGGAGATACTGCCGCCGACGTGCTCATGGCCGTGCTGGAACGCCTGGACCTGGCCCAGGCCGAGGTCATCACCATCTACCACGGGGCCGATATCGACAGCGAACAGGCCAAGCTGACCCGGGCCAGTATCAGGGAGAAGTACCCCCAGCTCCAGGTTGATGTAGTCCCCGGTGGCCAGCCCCACTACGACTACATTATTTCGGTTGAGTGACCTTGGCCATAAATATTGAGCCGCTGCGCCGGATTCTCGAGCTGGAAATCAAGAAGGGGTACCCGGACTCAGCGGTCATCGGCGGGCTGGACCGCTTCCTGGCCCGCTGGTCAAAACAGAACCGCGAGCTCATCGGCGACCCGCAGCAGCTAAAACATTTCCTCAGTCTGACCAGCACCAGCTACGCCGCCCTCACCCGGGAAGAGCGCCGGGCCTGGGTGGCACGGGTGCTATCCCTGGCCACCGAGTTGGCCCGGGAGCCCGCCGCCCCGGGGGGGGTTAGCCTACCCCCGGAGCCCCCCAGGGCCCCCCGGCGGCGCCGGGCCGCCGCCGATACCACCAGCCCGGCCCCCGGCCCGTCCGTAGCCGCCCCCATCACCACCATCAAGGGCATCAGCGACAGCCTGGCCGCCAAATTCCACAAGCTAGGGGTCAACACGGTACGCGACCTGCTCTACTTCTTCCCCCGCCGCCATCTGGACTACAGCCAGGTCAAGACCATCTCCCAGCTCGCCGAAGGCGACGAGCAGACCATCATCGCCAACGTGTGGCAGGCCCGGATCACCATGCCGGGGGGGCGCCGCAGCACCGAGGCCATCGTCGGCGACGAGACGGGCAACATCCGGGCGGTCTGGTTCAACCAGCCCTACCTGGCCCGGCAGTTCCAGACCAACGCCCGGGTGGTCTTGAGCGGGCGGGTGAGCCTGTTCCAGGGGCAGCACGTCTTCCAGTCCCCAGAGTGGGAGCGGCTGGAAGACCAGGACCTGGTCCACACCGGGCGGCTGGTGCCCATCTACCCGCTGACCCGGGGCCTCTACTCCCGCCAGGTGCGGCGGCTGATGAAGGCGGTGGTGGACGGGTGGGCCGGGCAGCTGCCCGAGTTCCTGCCCCCGGAGCTAAGGCAGCGCTGCCGGCTGCCGGGGCTGGCCGAGGCGATAAGCCAGGCCCACTACCCGGAGAACGAGACGGCCAAGGCCGGGGCCCGCCGGCGCCTGGCCTTTGACGAGCTGCTGCTGCTCCAGCTGGGGGTGCTCTCCAAGAAGCGCCACTGGCAGCAGGGCCAGCCGGGGAACCCCCTGCCCGGCCGGGTACCGGCCCTGGATACCTTCATCAAGTCGCTGCCCTTCACCCTCACCGGGGCCCAGCAGCGGGTCATGGGGGAGCTGCTGGCCGATATGGCCCGGGCCCGGCCCATGTCCCGCCTGCTCCAGGGGGAGGTGGGCAGCGGCAAGACGGTGGTGGCCGCCGCCGCCCTGCTGGTGGCCGCCGCCCACGGCTACCAGGGGGCCCTCATGGCCCCCACCGAAATCCTGGCCGAGCAGCACTTTGACAGCCTCTGCCAGCTGCTGGCCCAGGTGGGGCAGGAGGAAGGGGAAGGCTACCAGCGCCGCTTTACCGGCTTTCTAGAACGTCCCCTCACCATCGCTCTGCTCATCGGCGACATCAGGCAGCTTAAGAAACAGGCCCTCCAGCAGGGCGTCCAGGGGGGAGGGGTGGATATCGCCATCGGCACCCACGCCCTGATACAGAAGGGGGTGGCCTTCAAACGGCTGGGGCTGGCGGTGGTGGACGAGCAGCACCGCTTCGGCGTTGGCCAGCGCTCCGCCCTGCGGCAGAAGGGCTTCAACCCCCACGTGCTGGTGATGACGGCCACCCCCATCCCGCGCACCCTGGCCCTCACCCTCTACGGCGACCTCGACCTGTCGGTCATCGACGAGCTGCCCCCCGGCCGCCAGGAAATCAAGACCAAATGGCTCAAGCCGGAGCAGCGGGCCAGCGCCTATAACTTCATCCGCCGCCAGGTAGCCGCGGGGCGCCTGCCCTTCTTAATCTGCCCCTTCATGGCGTTGTGGTATAGGGGGGGGCCCAGGGCCGCCACCGCCGAGTACGAGCAGCTCTCGCGGCAGGTCTTTCCCGACCTGAGGCTGGGCCTGCTGCACGGGCGCCTCTCGGCGGCAGAGAAGGAGAAGGTGATGCGGGACTTCCGCTCCGGCGAGCTGGACATCCTGGTCTCCACCCCGGTGGTGGAGGTGGGCATCGACGTCCCCAACGCCACGGTGATGATGGTGGAGACGGCGGAGCGCTTCGGCCTCTCCCAGCTGCACCAGTTCCGCGGCCGGGTGGGGCGGGGCACCGAGGCGAGCCACTGCATGCTGCTGGCGGAGAACCCTTCCGAGATCGGCCGGCAGCGCCTGGACATCATCGAGCGGGTGCAGGACGGCTTCCAGCTGGCCGAGGAGGACCTCAAGCTGCGGGGGCCGGGGGAGTTCTTCGGCACCCGGCAGAGCGGCTTGCCTGACCTGCGCATGGCAAAGCTTTCCGATGTGGCCTTATTAGAAATCGCCCGCCACGAAGCCATCATGCTCTTCGAAAAAGACAAAC
>JAZDIY010000139.1:0-3305 GCA_043804445.1 Chloroflexota bacterium
CCCCCTCACCGTACCCCGGTTTACACGCGGGCACTGCCCCCATTTTTTTCGTCCCCCCCCACGCCTTCAACGTTGTGGGGGCCGGGGGGTGTGGACCAATAGCCTATTTCTTCAGCCAGGACATCATCGCCCGCAGCTCAGCGCCAACCTGCTCGATAAGGTGCTCGCTGTCCCGGCGCTTCAGGGCATTATAGCTCGGGCGCCCCGCCTGGTTCTCCAGAATCCACTCGCGGGCAAAGCTGCCGTCCTGAATCTCGGCCAGAATCTGGGCCATCTCGTCCCGGACCATGTCATCAATTACCCGCGGCCCGCGGGTATAATCGCCGTACTCGGCGGTATCACTCACCGAGTAGCGCATGTAGCTCAGGCCCCCCTTGTAAATCAGGTCAACAATCAGTTTCAGCTCATGGAGACACTCAAAGTAGGCTATCTCCGGCTGGTAGCCGGCCTCCACCAGGGTCTCAAAGCCGGCCTTTATCAGCGAGGAAACGCCGCCGCAGAGCACCGTCTGCTCGCCGAAGAGGTCCGTCTCCGTCTCCTCGGCAAAGCTGGTCTCCAGCACCCCGGCCCGGGTGCAGCCGATGCCCTTAGCGTAGGCCAGGGCCATCTGCCGGGCCTTGCCTGAGGCGTCCTGGTGCACCGCCACCAGGGCCGGCGGGCCGGCCTGCTCGGTGTAGAGCTGGCGCAGCATGTGGCCGGGGCATTTGGGGGCAATCATGGTCACGTCCACCTTTTCCGACGGTACTATCTGCCCGTAATGGATGTTAAAGCCGTGGGCGAACATCAGCATCTTGCCCGCCGCCAGCCCCGGCTCGATTGACTCCCGGTAAATCCGGGGCTGCATGGTGTCCGGGGCCAGCATCATGATGATATCGGCCTGCCGGGCCATCTCCGCCGTGGTACGCACCTCCAGGCCATCGGCCCGGGCCCGCGCCCGGCTCGGGCTGCCCTCGGCCAGGCCCACCAGCACCCGGCAGCCGCTGTCCCGCAGGTTCTGGGCATGGGCGTGCCCCTGGCTGCCGTAGCCCACGATGCCGATGGTCTTACCGTCCAGCAGCTTCAGGTCAGCATCTTTATCATAGTATATCTTAGCCATGTTTCACCGTCCCCTTCGTTCCTTATTATTCCGGCCCCCCCGCCGGGGTTAAGCCGCTACCTGTTTCGGGCCGTGGCCCGTTTTTTCCTCCCGGATTACCATCCCGGAATTGCCGCGGGCGATGGCTACCCGGCCGGTCCGGGCCACCTCCTTGATGCCGAAGCCACGGAGCAGCCCCAGCAAAGAGCCGATTTTTTCCTCGTCGCCGGTAACCTCAACGGTGACTGAGTCCGCCGCCACGTCGACAATCCCCGCCCGGAAGATGTCCACCAGCTCGATAATCTCGCTCCGGGTGGCCGAGGTGGCCTTGACCTTGATTAAAGCCAGCTCACGGGTCACCACGTTCTCGCCCCCCAGGTCCACCACCTTGACCACGTCCACCACCTTGTCCAGCTGTTTCCGCACCTGCTCTACCACCGAGGCCGCCCCCTCGAGCACGATGGTCATCCGGGACAGGTGGGGCAGGTCGGTGGGGCCCACGGCAATACTATCAATATTGAAACCGCGCCGGCGAAAAAGGCTGGCCATGCGGTTCAAGACCCCCGGCTTGTCTTCTACCACCGCAATTATGGTGTGCTTCGTCGCGGCCATACTGCCTCCTCCTTCTCCGGTGCCTCCATGACCTCAGCTAAGGAGGCCCCCGGGGGCACCATGGGATAGACGTTCTCCTCCGGCTCCACCATGAAGTCAATCAGGAACGGGCCGGGCTCTAGCATCGCCTGCTCGATGGCGGGTCTCACCTCTTCCTGGCGCTGTACCCTCACCCCCGGGATACAGTACCCCTCGGCAATCTTGACAAAGTCCGGGCAGGACAGGGGGGTGGCCACGTAGCGCTTGCCGTAGAACAGCTCCTGCCACTGCCGTACCATCCCCAGATAGCCGTTGTTCATCACCGCCATCTTAATGGCCAGCCCCTCCTGGACCACGGTGGCCAGCTCCTGGATGGTCATCTGCAGGCTGCCGTCACCGTCAATACACCACACCAGGCTATCGGGGCTGCCCACCTTGGCCCCAATCGCCGCCGGCAGACCGAAACCCATGGTACCCAGCCCCCCCGAGGTCACCAGGGTATTGGGTTTATCAAACCAGTAGTGCTGGGCCGCCCACATCTGGTTCTGGCCGACGCCGGTGGTAATGATGGCCTCGCCGCCGGTCACCTCATATATCTGGCGGACGACATACTGGGGCAGCAGCGACCGGCTGTTCCTGATGTTGATGGAGGGGTGCTCCCGCCGCCAGAGGTCAAGCTGCTCCAGCCACTCGATATGCTGGCTGGACTCAATCTGCTTGTTCAGCGCCCCCAGCACCCGCTTGACATCACCCACGATAGGCACGTCCACCCGTACGTTCTTGCCAATCTCCGCCGGGTCAATATCAATATGGATAATCCGGGCGTGCGGGGCGAAGCCGCTTACCTTACCGGTAACCCGGTCATCAAACCTCATGCCGATGGCGATGACCACGTCCGCCCCATCCACCGCCAGGTTGGCGTAGGCCATGCCGTGCATCCCCAGCCAGCCGTAGCTCAGGGCATGGGACTCCGGGAAGGAGCTTATGCCAAGCAGGGTGGTAATCACCGGTATCTGGGCGACCTCCGCCAGATGCTTCAGCTCGGCGTAGGCCCCGGAGATGATTACCCCCCGCCCGGCGATAATCACCGGCCGGCTGGCCTCGTTTATCAGCTTGGCGGCCTTCTGAATCTGGGTGGGGTGGCCCACCAGGGTAGGGTTGTAGCCGGGCAGGTTCACCTTGCTGGGATAACTGAATTCCGCCTGGTCCACGAAGACGTCACGGGGAACATCAATCAGCACCGGCCCCGGCCGCCCGGTGCGGGCCAGGTAAAAGGCCTCCTTCATGACGTGGGGCAGGGCGTGCCCGTCCATCACCAGGTAGTTATACTTGGTGATGGGCAGGGTAATGCCGGTAATGTCTATCTCCTGGAAGGCATCCTTGCCGATAAAGGCTCTGGCAACCTGGCCGGTTAAGGCTATTATGGGGGTTGAATCGAGGTAGGCATTGGCAATCCCGGTTACCAGATTGGTGGCGCCGGGGCCGGAGGTAGCCATGCAGACGCCCACCTTGCCCGTAGCCCGCGCGTAGCCGTCGGCGGCATGGGCGGCACCCTGCTCGTGGCGTACCAGGATGTGCCGGAGCTGGGGATACTGAGGCAAGGTATCATAAAAAGGCAGCAGGACACCGCCCGGGAAAC
>JAZDIY010000140.1:0-3399 GCA_043804445.1 Chloroflexota bacterium
GGCCCGCCCTGGCGCGGGCCGCCCGGCTGATGGCCCGGGTGGGTATCCCCCGGGCCACCGATAGGCTGAAGGACTACCCGCACCAGTTCTCCGGGGGGATGAAGCAGCGGGTGATGATTGCCGCCGCCCTCTCCTGCGACCCGGAGGTGCTCATCGCCGACGAGCCGACCACCGCCCTGGATACCACCATCAAGGCCCAGATTCTGGATATCTTCCGGGGCTTGCAGCGGGAGAGGGAGATGTCGGTTCTGTTCATCACCCATGACCTGGGCACCGTGGCGGGCATGGCTGACCGTATTATCGTCATGTACGGGGGCAGAATCGCCGAGTCCGGCACCGCCCTGGATATCTTTGACCGTCCCCGTCACCCTTATACCCGGGGGCTGCTCAACTGCCTGCCCGGTATCCCCGGCCAGGCGGAGCGGCTTACCCCCATCCCCGGCACCATCCCCAGCCTGATTGACCCCCCGGCGGGCTGTATCTTTCACCCGCGCTGCCCGGAGCGGCTGCCCGTCTGCAGCCGGGAGGTCCCGCCGCAGATTACCGTTGCCGGGGGGCACCGGGTGGTCTGCCACCTTTATGCCAGTGATAGAGGGGGTAACCGGCATGGCGGCTAACGGGCAGCTAGTTGAGGTCAACGGCCTGAAGAAGTACTACCCGGTTACCGCCGGGCTGCTGGCCCGGCAGGTGGCCGAGGTGAAGGCGGTGGACGGCGTCTCCTTCGCCATCGGGGAGCGGGAGACCCTGGGCCTGGTGGGCGAGTCCGGCTGTGGCAAGTCCACCCTGGGGCGGACGCTGTTGAGGCTGGAGGAGCCCACCGCCGGGAGCATCCGCTACCGGGGCAGTGACATTACGCGGTGGCCCCGGCCGCAGCTGAAGCAATTTCGCCGGGAGGCGCAGATGGTCTTCCAGGACCCCCAGTCCTCCCTGGACCCACGTATGACGGTGGGGGATGCCATCGGGGAGGCCCTGCTCATCCACGGCCTGAGAAGTGAGGTGGAGAGGGGAGAGAGGGTGGCGGCCCTGCTGGAGCGGGTGGGCCTGGAGCCGGGGCACGCCGGCCGCTACCCACACGAGCTGAGCGGGGGGCAGAAGCAGCGGGTGGGCATTGCCCGGGCCCTGGCGGTGAACCCCCGGCTGCTGGTGGCCGACGAGCCGGTGAGCGCCCTGGACGTGTCGGTGCAGGCCCAGATTCTGAACCTGCTCATGGATCTGCAGACTGAGCTGGGGCTGACCTATCTCTTCATCGCCCATGACCTGGCCGTTATCGGCCACGTCTCCAGCCGGGTGGCGGTGATGTACCTGGGACGGATAGTGGAGATGGCTACCCGGGCCGAGCTCTTCGGCCGGCCCTTCCACCCCTATACCGTGGCCCTGCTGGCGGCGGCCCAGCCCCCTGACCCGCACCAAAGACCGGCCGGGGCCCGGCTGGCGGGGGAGGTGCCCTCACCGGCGGACCCGCCGCCGGGGTGCCATTTCCACACCCGCTGTCCCCGGGTGATGCCGGTCTGCCGCCGGGATGACCCGGCCCGGTGCCAGCCGGACGCTGACCATCTGGTCTACTGCCACCTGTATGGTTAAGCCGGCTTTTAGCCCGGTGTTTTGATGCCCGGAAACCCGGCCATGAACTTTTTGTCCCTGACCAGGGCGTATTCTATCCCGTATTCCCGCCGGAGCCGGGTGGGCACGCAGCAGCAGGGGCAGCAGTTGCAGATGGCGTAAAAATGCCCCTGGCACTTGCTGATATTGGTTACCAGCCTCTCCCGGTGGCACCGGCGCACCAGTTCCTTGGCCGCCTCTTTGGAGACCGGGTTGAAATCGTGCGGCCGGGTCTGGGAGAAGACGACAGCCCCGGTGCCGATCAGGATTTCGCTCATCACCGGGTGCTGGCAGTGCCCGAACACCTGGCGGCACTGGCAGGGCCCCACGGCGACGCTGCTGGCGGCGTCAATAATTTGCTCGGCCTCGGCGGGTGTCAGCCGGTAGCTGCGGTGGCCGTGCCGGGCGTAGAGGTTGGCCACCCGGCGCACCAGTCCGCCCACCAGGGGTAGCCTGGTGAGCCTGGCCAGGGCAATATACATCCTCAAGAACTGGGGCTGGTAACGGCTGTAGAACCGGAGAGTGTGATGCATCGCGCCACGTTGTCCCTTAACGGGTAGCTCGGCAGGGGGGTGTTCCTTTACTGGCGGCTACCTCAGCCAGTATAGCACAATATCGAGGGTGGTTTTATTTGGCCCGTCGGGGTTACTTTTGGACTATTGACATCTCGGGCAGGAAGGTTTATGTTTTGTGATAAAAAGGGGGGTAGCGCTATGCAGGGGTACTGTGTCAAATGCCGGACCAAGCGGGAGATGAAGAATGCCAGGAAGATTACCATGAAGAACGGCCGGCCGGCCACGCAGGGGGTATGCCCGGTATGCGGCACCAAGATGTTCCGCATCGGCAAGAGTTAGGCTGATAAAGTACCGGTAACGGTACCCGGTGTTAGGCTGGATGCCTCCTCAAGTGGGGGTGTCCGGCCTTCTGGTTTTCCGGAATACCCCTTAGCTGTAGCGCTCCTCCAGCCAGGGGTCACCGTGGTTGTGGTACCCGTAGGACTCCCAGAAGCCCGGCTTGTCTTCGGGCAGGAACTCCACGCCGGTCACCCACTTGGCGCTTTTCCAGAGGTAAAGCCGGGGGACGATGAGCCGTAGCGGATAGCCGTGCTCCGGGGTGAGGGGCTGGCCGTTATGCTTGAGGACAAAGAGGACATCGGGCTGGAAAAAGTCGTCCAGGGAGAGATTGGTGGTGTAGCCATCGGCGGAGTGCACCATGACGAATCTGGCTTGGGGCAGTATCGGGCACAGGTCCCTGATTACGGCCGAGCTTGGCCCTTCCCAGAGGTTATCCAGCCGGGACCACCGGGTGACGCAGTGAATGTCGGAGAACACGGTTACCGCGGGCAGGGCCAGGAACTCCTCGTAGCTGAGCTGCCGTTCTGCCGCCACCAGTCCGGTGATGGTGAAGCGCCACCGGCTGATATCGGTGCCGGGAACCCCGCCGTAGTGGAGCACCGGCCATTTCCCGGTGAGCTTCTGCCCGGGCGGTACCCGGTTTCCCCGGGCCGTATCCGGGCTCCTGATGGTGTTTTCCTCATTCATGGCTCCCTCCGTCACGACGCCCTTAACTAAGATGTTAGCACTATCCGGCGGTGGCTATCAATGTGCCGGAGCGCCGTTGCAGCCCCGGGGGGTATCATGTATATTTAAGGTGGGAGCGGATGAGTCCCGGTGGGCTTCGCGGACTTCAAATCCGTTGGGGGGTGTAAAAGCCTTCGGTGGGTTCGACTCCCATGCGCTCCCGCCACCGCTTTGCCATCGTTGAATCTCATGTGGTATCATTTTATCAGTAACATCAGGG
>JAZDIY010000141.1:0-6168 GCA_043804445.1 Chloroflexota bacterium
AGCAGCCAGTGGCTAATCCAGCGGGAACTGCGGCAGAAGGGGGTCGGGGCGGACATCATCGAGCAGGTGACCGGCACGGTTGACGATGGTGACAGCGCCTACCGGGCGGCCCGGAACCGGGCCCGCCGCCTGCCCCGGGCCGACTACGCCGACTTTCAGCGCCGCCTGGGGGGGTACCTGCGGCGGCGTGGCTTCGGCTACGGGGTGATAAAGAGCACGGTAAACCGGCTCTGGCAGGAGGCAGGTGCCGAAGCCGGGGGTGAGCCGGTTTAGGTTACCCTGCCCCGTGATATCCGGTAGTAAACGAAAGAGAGGGGAAAATGGGAATAGAAACGGTACTAGCCATCTTCTTTAGTTTTGTCATTGGTATTGTCTTTGGCGGTCTGGCCACCTTTATTACCCGGCGGGTGATAATCAACCGGCAGATGCGTACCGCCGAGAGGAAGGCGGCCCGCATCGTGGGCGACGCCAAGAACGAGGCCAGGGACCTGCTCCGGGATGCCCGGACGGAAACGGAAAAAAGCAAGCAGGCGATGGAGGCGGAATACCGCGAGCGGCGTGCCGAGCTGCAGCGCCAGGAGAACCGTCTGTCCCAGAAGACCGAGACCATGGAACGGAAACTGGAGGGCGTCAACCAGCGTGAGCACAATCTGGCCAACCGGGAGAAAGAGGCCGAATCCACACGGGCTTACTTGAACGAGGTGAAGGACAAGCAGTTAAGGCAGCTGGAGCTTATTTCCGGGATGTCCAGCGAAGAGGCCAAGAGAACGCTGCTGTCCGAGGTGGAGGTGGAGATGCAGGCTGAAGCCTCGCGGCGGCTGCGGGAGTGGGAGTCCGGGGTAAGGGAGCAGGCTGACGAGAAGGCGAGGGAAATTCTGTCCCAGGCCATTCAGCGGAGCGCCTCCGAGGTGGTCTCGGAAACGACGGTGGCGGTGGTGCCCCTGCCCAGTGACGAGATGAAGGGGCGGCTCATCGGGCGGGAGGGCCGCAACATCCGGGCCCTGGAACAGGCTACTGGGGTGGACCTGATTATCGATGACACCCCGGAGGCGGTAACGCTGTCCAGCTTTGACCCGGTGCGGCGGGAGGTAGCCCGCCTGGCCCTGACCAAGCTCATCCTGGATGGGCGTATCCACCCCGCCCGTATCGAGGAGGTGGTGGCCAAGACCAAAGAGGAGGTCGATGCCACCATCCAGGCCGCCGGGGGAGGAGGCCGCCTTCCAGGTGGAGGTGCACGGGCTGCGCCCCGAGCTCATCCGGCTGCTGGGCCGCCTCAAGTACCGTACCAGCTACGGGCAGAACGTGCTGGCCCACAGTGTTGAGTCGGCCTATCTGGCCGGGATGATGGCGGCGGAGATGGGCGTCAACGTGGCCCTGGCCAAGCGGGCCGGGCTGCTCCACGACATCGGCAAGGCGGTGGACCGTGAGGTGGAGGGTAGCCACGCTGCCATCGGGGCGGACCTGGTCAAACAGTGGGACAAGTCAGCCGAGGTGGTGCAGGCCATCGGCGAGCACCACGGGGAGACGGCTACCACCAGCGTGCTGGGCTTTGTCATCTCGGCGGCGGACGCCATCAGCGGCGGTCGGCCGGGGGCCCGGCGTGAATCACTGGAGCACTACCTCAAGCGCCTCACCGCCCTGGAGGATATCGCCAACGGCTTCAAGGGGGTGGAGAAGTCCTATGCCATCCAGGCCGGCCGCGAAATCCGTATCCTGGTGAAGCCGGAGGAGATTGACGACCTGGGGGCGATGAGGATGGCCCGGGACATCGTCAAGAAGATTGAGGAGGGGCTGGCCTATCCCGGCCAGATAAAGGTGACCGTACTCAGGGAGACCCGGGCGGTGGACTATGCCAAATAGGAGGTTAGTAACCTGTCCCCCTGCCCCCTTCCCTTGCTAAGGGAGGGGGGGAGTTGAGTAAGAGAGGGGCTTCGCCCTCTCTGTAATCTCTTCCCCCTCTCCTGCCAGGAGAGGGGGATCAAGGGGGTGAGGTCTAATAATCCGGAGTTTTTAGAGGATGTCCAGAGGCAGGATGCACCAGATATGTTTGGGGAGTTCTCAATGACAAGCGAATTTGCTCCAGCAAATCTTAATCAGGTATCTTCATGCGGGTATTAGCCATCGGTGATATCGTGGGCAGGCCGGGCCGGCAGGCGGTGAGCGATCTGGTGCCGGGGCTGCGTCGTGAGTACGGGCTGGACCTGGTGGTGGCCAACGGTGAGAATGCCGCCGGTGGCTTCGGTCTGACACCGGACACGGCCGGTGAGCTGCTTGATGCCGGGGTGAATGTGATTACCAGCGGCAACCACATCTGGGCCCAGAAGGAGATTCTGGCGGAGCTGGACGGGGATATGCCCATCCTGCGCCCCCTGAACTACCCCTCGGGGGTGCCTGGGCGGGGCTACCTGATTAGCGGCGGGGTGATGGTGGTCAACCTGATTGGCCGCACCTTTATCGGTAACTTTGACTGTCCTTTCCGGGCCATGGACCGGCTGCTTGAGGAGGTGACCCCGAGGCCGCCGGTGGTGCTGGTCGATTTCCATGCCGAGGCTACCTCGGAGAAGGTGGCCATGGGGCGCTACCTGGACGGCCGGGTCAGCGCCGTGCTGGGGACCCATACCCACGTGGGCACCGTGGATACCCGGATATTACCCGGCGGCACGGCCTACGTCAGCGATATCGGCATGACCGGCCCCACCAACTCCGTCATCGGTGACGATACCGATGCGGTCATCAGCCGCTTCCTGACGGGTGTGCCGCACCATCTCTCGGTGGGCCGGGGCCGGGCCGGGCTTAATGCCGTTATGGTTGAGGTGGATGGCGCCACCGGCCGGGCGGTGAGCATCGAGCGCATCGACAGGGAGCCGCAATAGCGTGTCCGGGATAGACCTGCATATCCATTCCACGGCCTCGGACGGGCGTTTCAGCCCCGCCGAGCTGGTGGCTAAAGCGGCCGGGCGCGGGCTTACCGTCATGGCCTTGGCCGACCACGATACCGTGGACGGTATCGCCCCGGCCCTCGAGGCGGCCCGGGCCTTCCCCGAGCTGCGGGTGATACCGGCGGTAGAAATCAACACCGACGTGCCTGACGGCGAGGCCCATATCCTGGGCTATTTCATTGACTATACCGACCGGCAGTTCCAGACGGTGCTGGCCCGGCTGCGTAACTCACGCCTCCAGCGGGCGCAGGGGATGCTGGCCAAGCTGAACCGGCTGGGCGTCCATCTGGACTGGGGGCGGGTGCAGCAGATTGCCGGCGGCAGCTCGCTGGGGCGGCCCCACATCGCCCAGGCCATGCTGGAAAAGGGCTATATCGGCTCCTTTAAGGAGGCCTTTAGCCGGTACATCGGCCGGAACGGGCCGGCCTACGTGGAGCGGGAGAAAATCAGTACGGCGGCGGCGGTGGCCGAGGTATTGCGGGTGGACGGGCTGCCGGTGCTGGCCCACCCGCTGACCGTGCCGGACCCGGAGCGGATGGTAGCCGGGCTCAAACCAGCCGGTCTGGTGGGCCTGGAGGCCTACTACCAGAGCTATACCAGGGCCGAGGTGAGCCGGCTGGTGAACCTGGCGACCCGTTACGGGCTGATTACCACCGGCGGTACGGACTATCACGGTCTGGATGCGGCCAGCGAGCTGGAGCTGGGCGGGGTTGACGTGCCCGCGGCCGTGGCCGAGCGGCTCATCGCCCTCGCTCGCCAGAGGGGTAGTAAACTGGTATGAGGGCGGGATGACGGCTACCGTTGAGCTGGCCCTGATGGTACTGGGGGCCTATCTGCTGGGGTCAGCCCCGGTAAGCTACCTGGCGGTCAGGTGGTCCCGGGGTATCGACATCCGGCGTTACGGCAGCGGCAACGTCGGCGCCTCTAACGTGCTGATGACCACCTCCCGGTGGCTGACGGCCGTGGTCACCCTGTTCGATATCGGTAAAGGGGCGGTGATGGTCTGGGCGGCGGGGTGGCTCGGGCTGGGGGTGGCCCAGCAGGTAACCGTGGGGGTGGCGGCCATTGCGGGGCACAACTGGCCGGTCTTCCTGGGCTTTAACGGCGGCCGGGGAATACTGACCTCGCTGGGGGTGGTGACGGCCCTGGTGCCGTGGCTGGGCCCCGTGGCCGTGGTGATGGCCTTTTCGCCGGCCCCGTTCCACCAGCTGGCCCCGGGGGTACTGGTCACCCTGGTGTCCTTACCCCTGTTCAGCTGGTTTTTGAGCCAGCCCCTGGGGGTGGCGGAGCGGCTGCCGGTTACCCTGGGCTTTCTGGCGGTACTGCTCATCGCTGTCTTCCGGCGGCTTTCGGCGCCGCGTACCTCCCTTACCGACACGGTGGGCCGGGGGGAGCGGCTGCTCAACCGGCTGCTTTTTGACCGTGACATCCGTGACCGGGAGGCCTGGGTACGCCGTGCCCCGCTGAATACCGGGCCGGCGGGGCCCGGGGAAAAGGCCGGGGGTGATGGCGGGTGAGCGTTACCCGGTGCGCCACCCACCCCGACATTGAGACCAGCCTCCGCTGCGGTAAGTGCGGCAAGCCGATATGCCCTCGCTGCCTGGTGCAGACGCCGGTGGGGGCCCGCTGCCGGGAGTGCGCCCGGCTCTACCGGCTGCCTACCTACCGGGTCTCCACTCAGCACTATCTGAAAGCGGCGGGCACCGGCCTGGGCCTGGCCCTGGTGCTGGGTGCGGTCTGGGGGGTGGTGGGGTACTTCCTGTCCTTCTTCCTCAGCCTGCTTCTGGCCGCCGGGGCGGGCTACGTCATCGGCGAGCTGGTCAGCCGGGTGGCCAACCGCAAGCGCGGTCCGGGGCTGGCGGCTATCGCCGGGGCGGCGGTAGTGGTAAGCTATCTGGTCAGCCTGGCCGTTCACGGCGGGTTCCCGCTGTTTCCCTTCGGTCTGTTCCACCTGATCTACGGCCTGCTGGCCGTGGCGGTGGGGGTCTGGGTGGCGGTCAGCCGCCTGCGCTAGGGGTTGCCCCGGTTGCCTACCCCGTTTTACCCAGCTTCTCCTTGACCAGAGTCACTATCCGGGGCATGGCCTCCCCGGCCTTGGCCCGGATGAGGACGGTGGCCTGTGAGTCCATCGGGGTGGGGCTGAGGTTGATGATAACCAGCCTGGCCCCGGCGTTAACCGCGTAGCTGGGCATATAGGCCGCCGGGTAGACCACCAGGCTGGAGCCGATGACGACGAACAGGTCGGCCCGGGAGGAACGTGAGGTGGCCTCCCGGAGTACCTCCCCGGGCAGGGCCTCGCCGAAGAAGACGATGTCCGGTTTGAGTATGCTGCCGCAGCTGGGGCAGGTGGGGGCGTCGGTGCTCTCGGCCAGCCGGGCCTTCACCTGGGCGAAGGGGTAGCGCTGCCCGCAGCTCAGGCACGAGGCCCAGCGCATGTTGCCGTGCAGCTCGAAGACCTTGTCGTCGGGTACCCCCGCCTGCTGGAGGAGGTTATCCACGTTCTGGGTGATGACGCCGTCCAGCTTGCCCAGCCGGTCCAGCTCGGCGATGGCGTAGTGCCCCGGGTTGGGCTGGGCCCCGCCGGTCAGGGCCCCCTCGCGGAACATCTGCCAGTGCAACCGCCGGGCGGCGGGGTCGCCGATGAACTTCTGGATGGTGAAGTCCTCCGGGTCATAGCGGCTCCAGATGCCGCCCGGGCTGCGGAAGTCCGGGATGCCCGATTCGGTGCTGTGCCCCGCCCCGGTAAAGACCACCACCCGGCTCGCCTTCACCACCAGGTCGGCGACCTGTTCGGCCAGCTTATCCAGCTCCTTTTCGTCCATGATGATACCTCTTTCGGTTAGCGGAATGGCTAAGACCCATGTTAAACCAGTCCGGCGATAAGCGTCAAGGGTGGGGGGTCTGGCGGCAGGGGCAGCGGTCGGCCAGGCAGCACCGGGGGCAGCCGGGGTGCCTGGTGCAGACGTCCTTGGCCAGGCGCACCAGCAGGGCGTGGTACTCGTTGAAGAGACGGGCGTCGGCGGGCAGGTTGTCCTGGAAGAGGGCCTGGTAGGCCGCGTAGCTGTCAGCGGCCGGGGCCAGGCCCAGGCGGCGGGCGATGCGGCGGGTATAGGCGTCAATGACGAAGACCGGCTGGCCGGCGGCGTAGAGTACCATGGAGTCGGCGGTCTCCTCGCCCACCCCGTGCAGGGCCAGCAGCTCCCGGCGGAGGCGGTCGGCGGGGCGGGCG
>JAZDIY010000142.1:0-2452 GCA_043804445.1 Chloroflexota bacterium
CCGTGCCGGACTTCGTGGTGGTGCCGGACCGCCAGAACCTTTCCGGTAACTACTCCTTGGCCTACTCCTTCAGCACCCAGATTGCCGAGGTTGAGGTTGACCCGGAGACCGGTAAGGTGAGGGTACTGGATATCTGGGTGGGCGAGGACGTGGGCCGGGCCATCAACCCCAAGGCCTGCGAAGGGCAGGCGGAAGGGGGTATCCTGCAGGGGCTGGCATACGCCCTCACCGAGGAGCTAATCCTGAAAGACGGCCGGATAGTCAACCCCAACCTGACCGATTACCGGGTACCCGGCTTCAGTGCTGCCCCGGAGGTACATACCATCCTCATCGAGACCGTAGACCCGGGCGGCCCATACGGGGCCAAGAGCATCGGTGAAGCGGTGCTCAACCCGGTGGCCGCGGCCATCGCCAACGCCGTCTACAATGCGGTGGGGATACGTATAAAGGAGCTACCGCTCAGCGCCGAAAAGGTACTGGCGGCGCTTAAGGCCAAAAAGTAAGACCATATCAACCGAGCGGCGAAATAGTACCAGTGGAGCCCCGGTGGCCTAACCGGCGGCGTTGAGCGGCTGTCCCTCAGCCGGCGGCGGGCCGGATGCGGTCAGCTTCCGGGAGCTTGTCCTCTGCCATAAGATGGCCAGGGCCAGTATGCCCAGGCCAGCCGCGTCCGTTATCAGCCCGGGGACTACCATGACCCCCCCGCCGATGAAGAACAGCAGTCTTTGCCCCCAGTTCATGTTACTGAACAGGTAGCCCTCAATACCCGCCGAGAGGCCGAAGATACCGACGATGGCGGTCAACGAGGCTATGACCACTTCAAAAGGCTTCCCGATTAGCAGCAAGGCGGGGTTGAAGACGATGATGACGGGTACCAGGAAACAGACGATGCCCAGGCGCATGGCCTGGAAACCGATACGGAAGGGATGTGCCTTGGCGATACCGGCGGCGACAAAGGAAGCCGGACAGTAGGGTGGGGTGAACATGGTTGAGGTGACGATGTACAGGATAAAGAAGTGGGTAACCAGGAGTGGTATGCCCAGCTTGACCAGGGCCGGGGCCACCAGCACCGATACCAGGACGTAGGATGCGGTGAGGGAGACACCCATGCCCAGTATATAACAGGCGATCCCGGCGGCGGTAATCAGGAGGATAGCGTTGCCGCCGAAGATGGTCACCAGACCGGAGGAAAGCTTGGGCCCCAGGCCGGTGACGGTGAGTACCGTCATGATGACCGCAGCCAGGGCGATGATGGTGGTCACGTCCAGGGATGCCCGTAGGCCGCCCTCAAAGCCGTTCAGAAAGCGCTTCAGATTAATGCGGTGGGCTTTACGGAACTGGCTGATGATGACCAGGGCGACGATGGTATAGATGGCGGAGGTTACCGCCGTGTAGCGGATGACAAAGAGGAAAAAGACCAGTACCACGAAGGGGAGGGCCAGCTCCCATCCCCCTTTAAGGTTTTCCTTGAGCGAGGGCAGCTGCTCCCGGGGCAGCCCCTTGAGGCCGTGCTTGGCCGCATGAAGGTCAACCTGGACGTAAAGACTGAGGAAGTAAAGTACCGCCGGCAGTGCCGCCATCAGGGCTATGGTGCTGTAGGGCACTGCCAGCAGGTCGGCCATGATAAAGGCGGTAGCCCCCATGATGGGCGGTGTAATCTGGCCGCCGGTAGAGGCGATGGCCTCGATGGCACCGGCATAGTAGGCTTTATAGCCGGTCCTTTTCATCAGCGGGATGGTGATGGAACCGGTGACCACCACATTGGCGGCACCGCTGCCGGAGATGGTGCCGAACAGGGCGCTGCCGATGATGGCCGCCTTGGCCGGCCCACCCCTCATCCTGCCGCCCAGGGCCAGGGCAATATTGAGAAA
This sequence comes from Chloroflexota bacterium, assembly GCA_043804445.1. Taxonomy (GTDB): domain Bacteria; phylum Chloroflexota; class Dehalococcoidia; order Dehalococcoidales; family JAZDIY01; genus JAZDIY01. The sequence goes on from JAZDIY010000142.1 coordinate 1,872, forward strand.
GAATTCACCGCCGCCGGCAATAATGAAGAAAACACCGAAGGTGATGAAGGCGATGATGATGGTGCTGGCCAGGCTGGTAAGACCGCCGAAGAGGCTGGCCCGGGAGAGGTAGATGTCAGCCGTCAGCACCGACCAGTTGGAGTAATGCACGTGGAACGGCCCGGATATGAGATAGCCGAACTTGGCGTAGGCCAGGAAGGCTATGGTAACGACCAGCATCGCCCAGCCGAAGCTCCGCCTCACCGCCTCAGCGAGGGCCACCAGGATGATGGCCCCCAGGGCTATCTCAAGGGGTGTTGCCGTTATCTTGCCGAAGAAGGATAGCTCCAGGGCGTTAACGAAGATATAGGCGCAGCTGGCCAGACTACCCAGGATGAGTAGAAGGTCATACCAGGGTAACCGGGGCCGGGGGGTTCCCTTTCTTGCCGGCGTTAGCAGGAAGGTGAGGGTGAGCACCACCGCCAGGAAAAGGGCGTTGTAGGCGATAGGCATGAGGAAGATGTTGAAGTAAGCGAAGGCCCCGGCCAGATACAGGATGAAGAACATATTGGCGACTATCGCCAGCGTTCTTATCAGGGTGG
>JAZDIY010000143.1:0-2031 GCA_043804445.1 Chloroflexota bacterium
CGCGATTATCTGGTCTTCCGCCTCAATCACCGTGGTGCTGCCGGGGACGATGGGCTTGCGCTCTTTGCGGATTATCAGGGCCAGGGTGCTTTCCTTCGGAAGTTTCAGCTGCTTCACCGTTTTGCCGATGGTCTTGGCCTCTGCCGGGATTTTTACCTCCACAATCTCCAGCCCCTTGTCCCGGATGGATAACAGGGGGGTCAGGGGGTGGGTGGGCACTATCTCGGCGATGTATTCCATGATGACGTTGGTGCTGCTGACGGTAATGTCAATGCCCTGTTTCTTGAAGATGGCCTCGTTGTTGGGGTTGTTGATGCGGGCGATGGTGCGGGGCACGTTAAACCGGTGCCTGGCTACCTGGCAGGCGACCAGGTTGTCCTCATCATCACCGGTGACGGCAATGAACATATCCGCCCGCCCGGTGCCGAACTCCTCCAGGGTGGCTATCTCGCAGCCGTCCCCCCGGGCACAGACGCTGCCCAGGTCCTCGCAGATGAGTTCGCCCCGCTCGGGGTTCTTTTCCAGTACCAGCACCTCGTGGCCTTCACCAATCAGGGCTTTGGCCAGGTAGTAGCCGACCTGGCCACCACCGACGATGATAATGTACATGCTGTCCCTTAGCTCTCCAGTTTTTCCTTGAGCATCCCGGCCAGGATGACGGTGGGGCTGATGGTCTCCACCCCCATCTCCTGGTACAGCTCCTGCCGCAGGGGGTCATAGAAGCGGCAGATTACCCGGGGCACATTAAAGAGGTGCCGGGCAATCTGGGCGGCCATCACGTTACGGTTGTCTCCCTGGGTTACCGCCACGAAGGCGTCGGCTTTTTCTATCCCGGCTTTTTTGAGTGCCTCGTTATCGATACCGTTGCCCACCAGGGCGGTGCCGCCGAAGCTGGGGGGCAGCCGGCGGAAGCTGTTGGCGTTAATATCCAGGATGGTGACCTGGTGGCCCTCGTTGTCGAGCAGGGTGGCCAGCCGGGAGCCCACCCCCCCGCAGCCCATGATAATCGCTTTCATGCTTGCCTCTGTTCAGGGTGCTCGTGATACAGTATGACACGGCAGGGGGCGTTCTTCAAGACGTAGGGTATCACGTTACCCAGGCTGAACTGACCGAACCGCGTCTTGTAGTGGACCCCCATCAGTATCAGGTCAACCTCCTCCTCCGCCGCCTCGTCGATGAGGGCCGGGCCCACCTCGCGGGCCTGGATGAGGGCGGTCTCTATCTCGTAGTCCTCTTCTTCGGCAAGGCTCTCGATGTGGTCCAGCAGCGCCTCGGACCGGCTGATTTCCGGCTCGATTTCGGCTTCCAGCGGCAGGGTACGCTTGATGGTGAGCACATAGACCGCCTTGAGCTTGCTCTTGTCCCTTTTGGCCAGCCGGCAGGCCAGCTTCATCGCCTGTTCGTCGGCGGTGGTGCCGCCCACGGGTACCAGTATCTTGCGGAACTGCATGGTCTCGGTCTTTTTGCTCATACGGCGCTATATTATAACCGCCTTAGCGGGAATCCACAATATCCTTCCGGGCCACGGGCAGGGGCGGGCGTGATTTCCGCCGGGACAGGAAAAAGACCAGCAGGCCGATAGCCATCCAGGCCAGGCCCGCCCAGCGGCTGTAAGGCTGGGTGATAATTACCACCAGCCAGATGGTAAAGGTGGCCAGCAGCCCCAGGATGGCGGTCACCGGTAGCTCCCGCTCCCTGATGCGGAGGTTGCCCCTCAGCCTGAAGGGGCGGGGCATGTCCGGCTTTTTGACCCGCAGGCTGATGATGGCGGCATGGGCCAGGGTAAAGGCCAGCAGCGAGCCGAAGACATAGAGGGCCCCTAAATCGGCGAAGAAGTGGGGGTTGACGAAGCCCGGGGTCAGCACCGCCAGGGCCAGCAGGCAGAACAGGATGATGGCGATGTATGGGGTGCGGAAACGCGGGTGCACCCGCCCCAGGGTGGCCGGCAGCTGGTGGTGCGAGGACATGTTGAAGGTGAGCCGGGAGATACCCATCAGGCCGGCATTAGTGGCGGTGAGCAGGATGCTGGCG
>JAZDIY010000144.1:0-3938 GCA_043804445.1 Chloroflexota bacterium
AAGGGGAAGGGGATAAAGGGGATAGGGTTTCCTCTCCAAAAGTTGTCAGCTGCCGGGGCAATCACCTATACTTGGCTACGGTATGTCAGCGCCAACACCGGCAGCGGAGACGATAACCTTCCTGGGGACGGGCGGGGCCAGGATAATGGTGGCCACCCAGATTCTGGCCTCCGGCGGCATCTGGCTGAGCCTGGACGGCACCGAGCTACTGGTTGACCCCGGCCCGGGCAGCATCGTGCAGGCCACCAAACGGAAGCTCCGGCCCGAGAAGCTCAACGCCATCATCCTCTCCCACCGCCACCTGGACCACTCCGCCGACGTCAACATCATGATTGAGGCCATGACCCAGGGCGGCTTCAAGCCCCACGGCCGGTTCTTCGCCCCGCAGGACGCCCTGGAAACCGAGCCGGTCATCTTCTCCTACCTGAAAAAGTACCTTGACGGCATCACCACGCTGGAAGCCGGCCGGAGCTACACCGTGGGCAACGTCTCCTTCATCACCCCGCTGCGGCACATCCACCCGGTGGAGACCTACGGCATGGTCTTCCGTACCGCCCGGCACACCTTCGCCTATATCGCGGACACCCGCTACTTTGACACCCTGCCACAGGCCTACCGCAGCGAGCTGGTGATAATCAACATCGTCTTCCTGGAGCCCCGCCCCGCCATCGACCATCTCTCGGTGCCCGACGTGCGCCGCCTCATCACCGAACTCAAACCCAAAGTGGCCATCCTGACCCACTTCGGCATGAGCGTGTGGCGGGCCAGGCCCCGGGAAATCGCCCGTCAGCTGTCCCAAGAGACCGGCGTCCGGGTGCTGGCCGCCCGGGACGGCATGACGTTTGACCTGGACCAGATGGACAGCCCGCCCGCCAGCCCGGCAGGCTAACCGCGCTTTCATCTTCGCCGCCCACCGGCCTCACCTTTTTAAAATTTCGCCGCTTCCCGGCGTAACTAACCGGCGGGTCATTACGTTATATAGCTGAAACCATTTTTTAAGAGGAGAGAGAATGAGCCGCAACCTTAAGCATCTCATCGCCCTAGTGGTAATCCTGACACTGGTACTGGCCACCGCCTGTGTCCCCCCGGGTACGGCCCCATCGCCGGGGGGGACCGGACCGTCACCCGCCCCCGAAACGGGCACTATTGAAATCCGGGTGACCGACCCACCCCCGGCCCAGGTGGAGAAGGCCATCGTCTACCTGACCAACGTTGAGGTACACCAGGTCTCGGACAATACCAGCCAGTGGCTAACCATAGCCGACACCCCGCTGAGCTTTGACCTGATGGACGTGGTCGGCATCAGCCAGGCGCTGGCCAGCGCCAACGTCACCGCCGGCAAGTACACCCAGATACGCCTGGAGGTGACCAAGGTGGTGGTAACCCTGGCCTCGGATAACACCTCTGAGATTACCGCCGAGGTACCCAGCGGCAAGCTGAAAATCGTCCGGCCTTTTGAGGTAACCGACGGCGGCACCACCACCCTGACCCTGGACTTTGACGGCTCGCGGTCACTGGTGCTCACCGGCCAGGGCAAGGCTATCTTCAAGCCGGTGGTGAAACTGCTGGTCAACCAGCCCGGGAACCAGGCCCAGAACCAGGAACAGGAACGGGAGAACCAGCCCGCGCCGGGAAACGGCCAGTCCCCCAACCAGAACCAGAACAAAAATCAGAACCAGAACCGGGAGAAGGAAAAGACCCCTCCGGGGAAACTTGACCTCCAGCTCCAGGGGGAGACCGGCCCCGGCCAGGCGGTCACCCTGCTGGTCACCGCCAACGGCGAACCGGTGGCCGGCGCCGGGGTGACCGTCAATGACCAGGACATCGGCCTCACCGACACCAACGGCACCATCGGGTTCACCATCCCCGAAGGTGCCGAAGAGCTAGCCATCAAAGCCACACTGGGCGACCAGGCAGGCGAGCTGGAGATTGACCTGGCCGAAAGCGATCAAAGCTGACTTGACTTGACCAGCCTCAAACCATCTATAATCAGCTGATGGAGAGAGAACGGTTCGAGGAGCTGGTAGTGAGGGCGATAGCCGCCCTGCCCGAGGAGTTCCAGGACCGGCTGGCCGACGTTGACGTGGTGGTAGAGGACCAGCCCACCCAGCAGCAGATTACCGAGGCCGGGCTGGGGCGGGGGCAGACCCTGCTGGGCCTCTATCACGGGGTACCCCTCACCCAGCGGGGCATCGGCTACGGGCTGGTGCCGCCGGACAAGATAACCATCTTCCAGCAGACCATCGAGGCCAAATGCCGGGGAGACGCTGAGATTACGAGGGAGATAGGGCGGGTGGTGAGGCACGAGATTGCCCACCACTTCGGCCTGGGTGACCGGCGGCTGGCCGAGATTGAGGGCGACCAGGACTAGGCCGGCACCGGCGGTTTTATCAGACCCCGGACCATGTAGTCCCCCACCGGGCGGTAACCGAACTCGGTGCGATAGTACTCCCGGGCCCCCACCCCGCTCAGAATGACCATCTGCCCCGCTCCGAACTCGTCCGCCGCCAGACGCTCCGCCTCACGGAGCAGGGCTTTACCCAGCCCCCGGTGCTGGGCCGCCCGCGGCTCCTGACCGCCCAGGGGAATCTCCGTCCCGTAGACGTGCAGCTCCCGCACCACGGCATAGCTGGCTGTCTCCGCCAGCCCCAGACCGGGCACCGGCCGGGGTTGAACCCGCAGCCTCAGCAGCCCGAACAGGGTCTCGGCATCATCCTCAAAGGAAAGAAAGACTTCCCGGCCCCCGGAGGCGGCGTAGTCCCGCCGTACCAGCCGGGGCGGGCCGATGCTGGCCCCCTGCCGGGCGCGGTGCCCGTACTCCCGGCAGCGGACGCACCGGCACGCCTGGCCCCGCCCCTCCAGCCGCCGCCGCACCACCTCCCGCAACGAGTCTTTCAGGCCGCCGGTAATGAACCGGGCCGGGATGTCCCGCAGTACGCGGGAGATGCGGACGTATGGAGGCACCACCGCCTTCATGGCCGCCACCAGGTCAATCATGGTGTCATCGTCATAGGGCCGGTAGCGCCCCTCCCGGTGCCACCGCTCCAGCTCAGTACCCTGGACCACCATGGTGGGATAGAGCTTCAGCCCGTCCGGGCGGAAGTTCGGCTCGTCAAACAGCCTCTGGAACAGGGCCAGGTCCCGCTCCGGGGTCAGGCCGGGGAGGCCGGGCATCCAGTGGTAGTGCACCTTGAAGCCGTGCTCCTTGAGGCAGGCGGTGGCGGCTACCACGTCGGCCACGGTATGCCCCCGCTTCACCAGCCGGTAGATATCGTCGTCCAGCGTCTGCACCCCCAGCTCCACCCGGGTGGCCCCGAACTCCAGCAGCCGGGCCACCTCCGCCGGCCCGCACCAGTCGGGCCGCGTCTCGACGCACAGGCCCACGCCGCGGTGCCGGGCCGTCTGGTTGCGCCGCTTGGCCTCCGCCAGGCTGGCCGCAGGCCCGCCGTTGAGGGCGGCGTAGCAGTCCTGGATGAAGCGGTACTGGTACTCCGGCGGGGCCGCCAGAAAGGTGCCGCCCATCACAATCAGCTCCACCTTGTCGGTGGCGTGGCCCATGTCGGCCAGGACTTTGAGCCGCAGCTCCACCTGCTGCCGGGCATCGTAGCCGCAGCGCCGGGCCCGCAGCACCGCCGGCGACTCCGGGGTATAGCTCTGCGGGGTGTCCCCGTAGGTGGGGCAGTAGAGGCACTGGCCGGGGCAGGGGCGGGGCTCGGTCATCACCGCCACCGGGGTCACCCCGGAGATTGTCCTGGCAAATTTCCTCATCTGGTGTCATAAACAGTCTAGCAAATCACCGTCAGCCACCACAACACCGGGCAACAAGCAGCTTCAAGAAAAACATAAACCGCCACACGGGTTTTTAGAGGTGACCTCACCCCCTGGCCCCCTCTCCTTGAAAGGAGAGGGGGAAATATTTTTGATTAGGGGGACTTCGT
>JAZDIY010000145.1:0-2542 GCA_043804445.1 Chloroflexota bacterium
CGGGCGGGGCCCACCTGGTCGGGCGGACATCAGCCGGCAGCCTCATGCTGCAGGATATCCCGCTGCAGCTCTTCGCCATCATCGTAGCCGGGATGGTCCAGACGCTGATTCCGTCGGAAGCCATCTCCCAGTGGGTGGGGACCAAGTCCGGCCTGCGGGGCATCCTCATCGGCTCCATCGCCGGCGCGCTGTCCCCCGGCGGCCCCTATATCAACCTGCCCATCGCCGCCGGGCTGATGCGGGCCGGGGCCAGCCTCAGCACCATGGTCGCCTTCCTGACCAGTTGGTCGGTAATCTCCGTCGCCCGTTTACCGCTGGAAATCGGCATCATGGGCTGGAGGTTTGTCGTGGTACGCCTGGCCTGCTCCCTTTCCTTCCCTATCATCGCCGGGCTGCTGGCCAACAAGTTTTTCAGCGGTATCCACTTCTCCTGAGAGAACACCGGCCACCTGCCTAGCGGCCTATCGGGTTGAGGGGCACCCCCCACCTCCGGGCATGGGCCCGCCTGAGGCGCTCCAGCCGCTCCTGAAAAGAGGCCGCGGTAATATCTGCGGTAGTCATGATGACCCCGTCTTCCCGGTTATCGGTATAGTAGCCGCGGCGCACGCCTACCCGGTCGAAGCCGTACTTGGCGTAGAGCCGCTGGGCAACGGTATTGGAGGCACGTACCTCCAGGGTCATCAGGCGGCCATGCTGCTCCACCGCCAGGTCAATCAAGGAGATCAGGAGCCTCTCCCCGATGCCCTGCCCCCGGTGCTCCTCCCGGACGGCAATGCTGGTGATGTGCACCTCGCCGGCCATAATCCAGAAACCGGCAAAGCCAAGGAGTTGCTGCCCACCCGCGGGGCCGGCGGCGTGGTCCCTGCCGCGGAAACAGCCCCCCAGGAACTGCCGCAGGCGGGATACCGGCCCTGAAGTATCCCCGGCCACGGGAGGGGGGGCCGGCGGCGCCTCAACCACCCCGGCATCATCACAGACCACGATATAGTGCGCCAGCTGGTTGCTCAGCTCCCGCTCGTAGTTCGGCGGCGGCCACATGGTCGGGAAAGCCTCGCGGTCAATCGCGGTAACCTGGGCCACGTCCTCCCGCCGCATCAAGCGCACCAGGCAGGCCAAGCTACACCTCCACGTATAAATCGGTTATCTCAATTTTAGCACATTCTTTTTCAGCCGGCACAAACACCCCCGCTGACGGCCGCCGCCCGGAGACACCGGGCGGCCTCAGGCCTAACTTTTACAGACATTATGCGTTATACTATAGGCACAGGATAACACCACAAGCACCGGCCGGATTCCGGCCTACAGGGGGTTGTCAGGTGCCAGATGAGGAGAGCCTCGTCCTACGGGCCCAGCAGCGGGACGAGGCCGCTTTTAGCCAGCTGTACGAGACGTACTTTGATAAGATTTATCGCTACGTTGCCCTGAAGATAGGTGACAGAGTGGAGGCAGAGGACATCACCCAGCAGGTCTTCCTGAAGGCCCTCCAGTCCATCTCGTCCTTCCGCTGGAAGGGGGTCCCTTTCTCGGCCTGGCTGTTCCGCATCGCCCACAACCAGCTGGTGGACTGGCTGAGGAAGCAGGGCCAGCGGACCAGCGTGCCCATAGATGATATCCCCCTGACCAGTGACAGCGACCCCCAGCGAGCCGCCGAGCTGAGCCTGGACATCGAGCGGCTGGCGGTGGCCACCCGGCAGCTCACCCGGGCCCAGCAGGAGGTCATCTCCCTCCGCTTCGCCGGGGAGCTGTCCGTGGCCGAGGTGGCCCAGGCGATGGGCAAAAGCCCGGGGGCGGTCAAGGCCCTCCAGCACAGTGCCATCGCCAACCTGCGCAAGCGGCTTATCACCGAGGTGGGAGCATGAAGGCTAACCCGGAATTTAACCGCATCCTGGACGAATGTCTGGAGGGGGTGCTGCGGGGAGAGACCCCGGCCCAGTGCCTCCAGCGCTTCCCGGCGCAGGCGGCCGAGCTGGGGCCGCTGCTGACCACGGCCCTGGCCGCCCGGCAGGCGGTCAGCATCCAGCCGCGCCCGGAGTTCCGCACCCGCGCCCGGCACCAGTTCCAGCAGGCCCTCCAGCAGACCGCCACCCACCCTGCCCGTCCTTTCCTAAACTGGCTGCCCGGCTGGGCCACCGCCCTGGCCGCCGTCCTTATCCTGGTACTGGCTGGCGGCGGTACGGTGGCCGCCGCCGCGGGCAGCCTGCCCGATAGCCCGCTGTACCCGGTCAAGCTGGCCGCCGAGCAGGTCCGCCTGAAGCTGACCCCGTCCGACCTGGGCAAGTTGGAGCTCTATGCCCGGCTGGCCGAAGCCAGGGCGGATGAGATAGCCCGCCTGACGGAAAAGGGGGAGTTCCAGCTGGTGGCGCCCACGGCCCGGCGCCTGGACGAACAGCTGGCGGTAATGGTCAGCCTGGTCTCGTCCGGGGCAGCGGCGCCGCCCAGCCTGATGACGGCCCCATACCCCCACCCCGCCCCCCCCCCCCAAAAATCCACCCCCCCCACGTGCCCCAAAACCGGGGTCGGGGGCCCCCCCCGCGAAACCCCC
>JAZDIY010000146.1:0-2016 GCA_043804445.1 Chloroflexota bacterium
CGAACAGGATGTCGCCGCCGGAACGGAAGGCTTGCCACTGCCGGAAAGGCTGGTTCAGATAGGTCTGCGGGAAATAGGAGAACACCACTATCTGGTCGCGGTGGTCGGAACTGCCCCAGGTGATGCGGTAGGCCGCCATCCCGGTTTTGGGAATGTTTCCCAGCCTGATCACGGTGTCGGGCAGGGAGGAGGCCAGGTCAAATTCCTTCTGCCTTAAGGGGCTGCCGGGGGTCAGGGCTTCGATCTTAAGGTCATTGACCGGGCTCAGCAGTTTAAGGCTCAACGAAAGGGAATTATCGGTGGTCATCAGCCTGGCGGTCAGGGGATAAAGGCCCAGCTCCTGCCTTAGCTTGGAGAACCCGGCCGCCCCGGCTATCAGCCATTCAGTGCTGCTGTAGGGACCCTTGCGGCCCCGCATCCCCCGGAACATGTCGTGCCAGAACATGCCCTTTATCCGGCCGCCGTCGGTGTAGCCCTTGATGGCGTCGGTCCAGCGCCAGTACATCTCCTCCGGGGCCGGCGGGGTGACGCTGTTCTGCAGCAGGGGGAAGTCCACCTCCTGGCCCACCAGAAGCTGGGCCTCGTCGCCCTTCAGGTAATTGGACCAGTCGCTGGTCATCTGGTAGCAGTGCCGGGCGGTGGACTCGTACATCATCACCGCGTCCATGTCCAGGCCGGCGTCGTTCATCATGGCCGGGTCCTGGCCGTGCTCGTGGCCCTTGTCCCAGCCCAGGGTAAAGCCCCAGACCGGCTTGGTGACGCCGGAGCCCTCAATCAGCTTGACCACGGCCAGTGCCGTCCTATGGGCTTGCCACCACTGCCAGCGGGCGTGGACGGTGTTGACCTCGTTGACCCGGACCTGTTTGGCCACCCACATTATCCTCTGGTTGGGCGGCCATTTCCTCCAGTCCCGGGGAGTCTCGATGTTCATCTGCTCCACGAACTGGTTGACCGTCTCGTAGCCGCCGGCCCCGGGGCGGATGTAATCCAGCCCGATAAAGTCCACGTTGGGCTCCTGCTCCAGCACCTTCATCACGCTGACGATGTCGGCCCGGCGCTTGGCGTCGTCCAGGTTCACGTGATGGTTGCGGAAGACCCCGCCCTTACCGGCTTCGATGGAATATTCGTATTTCAGTTTCTTCAGCGGCGGGCCCCACAAAAGATAGCTGCCGACATAGCCGCCGAACTGCAGCCCCTGATCGTGGGCCTCCTTGGCCAGCCGGGGCAGGGCCTTGAAATTGTCCCTGACCCAGGGATTCTTGTCGCTGGTGCCGGGGCGGCCCTCGATGGTCCAGCCCAGGGAGAACCAGACGGCGTCGGCCCCCAGAAATTTGGCCCAGTCCCCAAAGTTCTGCCATTTGCGGCTGGCGTTGTAGGGCGAGCGCAGGGTGGTGCGGGAGACGTCGCAGGAGCTCTCGATGGTCATCACGCAGAAACCGGCCGGGATGGGCTTTGGGTTGCGGGACTTTACCAGGAAAGTAGTAGAGTCGGAAAGTAGTAAAGTAGTAAAGGAGGACGGTAGTAAAGTAGTGGAGTCAACCACTGATTGTTTTTGTGTCACTTGCACCACGGCCTTGTAGCCGCCCAGGGGCGGGTTCCAGGGCAGGGGCCAGGTGCCGCGCCAGGACCGTTGGTTGGGATCATAGCGCAGGCTTACCTCCCGGCAGTCTCCGGCGCTGATCAGCTCGGTGTCGGCGAAGAAGAACTTTACGCTGACGGCGGAGGAATCAGGATCGATTTGTTGGGATGAGTCCGGCTTGAAGTTCAGGGAAACCATTTCGTAGCGGAAGTATTCGGTCTTGTCCACCGAGAAATAGGGTGACTGGTACGGGCCGCTGACGGTGCCGAGGTTCAGAGCCAGAAGCGAGATGGCCAGGAGGCTGGCGATGGAGAGGTATTTGTGCATAGTATTTTGACCTCACCCTTTGATTCCCTCTCCTAATACTTCGATAAACTCAGTAACCTTTAGGAGAGGGGAAGGGGAGAGGTCTTAAGCTCAGTTATTGTTTTTAGATG
>JAZDIY010000147.1:0-2292 GCA_043804445.1 Chloroflexota bacterium
CCTCTGGGAGGTTCCAAAGGACGACCACCTCCATTTGCATCTGGCCCGCCATCCTCTCCAGGGCGGTGCGGAAGAGGGGTTCTCCCTGTTCCAGGAGGTGGCGCACCCGACCTTCATCTGGTAACACCGTGCCGAACTTCACCGGCAGGACCGGATAGTCCCGCATGACTGTCTCAAGGACACGCTGATGGGCCACCAGGTAGCGGACCGCCTCGTTTCGCTGCAATCCCCGATAATCCGCCAAGGGGCTGACGCCGACGACAGCAGCGATCTGGCCGTGCGGGATGGAGTAGACCTCGTCTTGGTGGTCGTCCAGGCCGGCCACTTCAAAGACCACCTGGTCTCCTGTAGGAATGATGGCGTAGATATATGTTGCAGACATTCTTACACTTGTCCCTACCTGTTGGCCAGAGCCTTTTCAAAATGCTGCCGGCCGATCTTGAGCAGAGGGGCCGAGGGGGTTGGGGTCGTTGCCCCCTTGCTCCCCTGCTCCTTTGCTCCTCCGCTCCTCTGCTCCTCCAGGTACTCCCGGATGGCCAGCATGGCCGCCTGACGACAGATGCCCTCAATGTCTGCCCCCGTCAGCCCATCGGTGCGCCTGGCCAGATCGGCCAGGTCCACGTCTGGGGCCAGGGGCTTGCCTTTGGTGTGCACCTGGAAGATGGCCATGCGGGCCTTCTCGTCGGGCATGGGCATTTGCACCAACACCTCAAAACGGCCGGGGCGTAAGAGGGCCGGGTCAATGATATCCAGGCGGTTGGTAGCCCCCAGGATCACCACCCCGTTGAGTTCTTCAATGCCGTCCATCTCGGCCAGGAATTGGCTGACCACCCGCTCGGTAACGTGGGAGTCGCCGCCGGCGCCCCGGCCGGGGGTCAGGGCATCCAGTTCATCAAAAAACACGATGCTGGGGGCAGCCTGGCGGGCCTGCTTAAAGACCTCGCGCACGCCCTTCTCCGATTCGCCGACCCATTTGGACAACAGTTGGGTGCCTTTCACCGCAATGAAGTTGACCTCGCTCTCTTTGGCCACGGCCTTGGCCAGCAGGGTCTTGCCCGTGCCTGGGGGGCCGTAGAGCAGAATGCCCTTGGGTGGGGTGGTGTGGGCCTGGGCAAAGAGCGAGGCGTATTGCAGGGGCCACTCCACCGTCTCGATCAGCAGGCGTTTGACCTCTTCCAGGCCACCGATGTCCGTCCAACCCACATCTGGCACCTCCGTGAAGACCTCGCGGATGGCGGAAGGTTCCACCTCGGACAGAGCGTTCAGGAAATCGGCTGCGGTCACCTCCAGGGCCATGAGTTTGTCGTAGGGGATGTGGGCCTGAGCAAAGTCAATGTCTGGCATGATACGGCGCAGGGCGCTCATGGCGGCCTCGCGGCAAAGGGCTTCCATATCGGCGCCGACGAAGCCGTGGGTGATGGCCGCCAGCCGGTCCAGGTCTACGTCGCTGGCCAGGGGCATACCCCGGCTGTGGATATCCAGGATCTCCCGACGGCCATCCCTGTCCGGGACGGCGATGACGATCTCCCGATCAAAGCGGCCGGGGCGGCGCAGGGCCGGATCCAGGGTGTTGGGGATGTTGGTGGCCGCCACGACGATGACGTGCCCGCGGGACTCCAGCCCATCCATGAGGGCCAGGAGTTGGGCAACGACGCGGCGCTCCACTTGCCGGTCGCCACTCATCTCCTCCCGCTTGGGGGCGATGGCGTCAATCTCATCAATGAAGATAATGGCCGGGGCATGGGCTGCGGCATCTTCAAAGATCTTGCGGAGATGGGCCTCGCTGGAGCCGTACCATTTGTCGATTATTTCCGGGCCATTGATGTGGACAAAGTAGGCGCTGGTCTCATGGGCTACTGCCCGGGCGATAAGGGTTTTGCCACAGCCCGGGGGACCATGGAGCAGCACGCCTTTGGGAGGGTCTATGCCCAGACGCTGGAAGACCTCCGGGTACTTGAGAGGCAGTTCTATCATCTCCCGAATGCGGCGGATTTCCCGGCGCAGCCCGCCTATGTCTTCGTAGGTGACGGCGCCTCGCTCCCGGCCGGACGCCTGGCCTTCCATGTGGATCTTGGTGGCCGGGCCGATGAGCACCGGGCCAGAGGGGGTGGCTTGGGTCACCGTGAAATTCTGGGCGCGGGTGCCAAAGAGGGTAACACGCACCTGGTCGCCGGGCACCACGGGGATGCCATCCAGGAGCCGGGCCAGGTAACGGGTCACCTCACCGGCTTCTTCCTTCCGGTCAGGGGAGGGGGTGAGATCGGAGGCCAGGGTCAGGGTGCGGGCCGGCTG
>JAZDIY010000148.1:0-2898 GCA_043804445.1 Chloroflexota bacterium
GCGGCCTACGCCGGGGTGATTGCCCCCCTGGTTACCGCCACCTGCCGGAAGCTGGGCCTGGCCCTGCCCCGCCTGGTGGTGGAGCCGGGCCGGGCCATCGTGGGGCAGGCCGGGGTGGCCCTCTACCGGGTGGGGGTGGTCAAGGACATTCCCGGTGTCCGCCGCTACGTGGCCGTGGACGGCGGCATGGCGGACAACATCCGCCCCGCCCTTTACGGCTCCCGCTATGAAGCGGTGCTGGCCAACCGGGTGGGGGAGCCGGAGGCGGGGGTGGTGACCATTGCCGGCAAGTTCTGCGAGTCGGGGGATATCCTGGTGAGAGACATCAGCCTGCCGGAGGTGGCCCCGGGTGACATCGTGGCCATCCCGGATTGCGGGGCCTACTGTCTGCCCATGGCCAGCAACTACAACGCCTCCCTGAAGCCGGCCATCGTCATGGTGAAGGACGGCCAGGCCCGCCTCATCCGGCGGCGGGAGACAGTGGAGGACCTTCTCCTCACCGACCTGGGCTAGATATTAATGTAACCTCACCCCCTTAGTCCCCCTCTCCTTGGAGTTAAGGAGAGGGGGAAATTAGTTTTAAGAGAGGCGAAAGCCTCTCTTTGACACTCTGAAATCCCCTAGGGGAGTTTAAGAGGGGCGGCAGCCCCTCTTTTTTAATTCCCCTTCCCCTAACTTTAGGGGAAGGGGATAAAGGGGATAGGGTTGCTACAATCTGGCTGGAACGGGCGGTGACATAATCGTTAACCCTTTCTTCGTTAAATAACGCTTAAGATGGTATAATGGGGTTGGGAGCACGGCGATAACCAGCTATCAAGATAGAGTACTTACTGATGTGGCAGACAATCGGGCAGGAACGGGTGGTCTCCCTGCTCCAGCGGGCCCTGGAGCGGGGGGCGCTTGCCCACGCCTATCTCATGGTGGGCCCGGCCCAGGTGGGCAAGATGACCCTGGCCCTGGACCTGGCGCGGGCGGTCAACTGTGAGGGGGGCGGCCTGCCCTGCGGTGACTGTGTCCCCTGCCAGAAAATAGGCTCGGGCGGCCACGCTGACGTGGTGGTGGTGGGCCTGGCGGCCGGTGCCGGTCCGGCGGAGGGCAAGCGGCGTACCGAAATCGGCATTGACCAGATTAAGGAAATCCAGCACTCGGCCAGCCTGCCGCCCTTCGAGGGCAAGCGGCGGGTGGTGGTTATTGACGGGGCGGAGTTCCTTTCTACCGAGGCCGCCAACTGCCTGCTCAAGACCCTGGAAGAGCCGGCCGGCGGCGGGCTCTTCCTGCTGCTTACCGCCGACGAGAGGCGCTTACCCGTCACCGTGGTCTCGCGCTGCCAGCGGCTGGAGCTGCTGCCCCTGCCGGCGGCGGAGATGGAGGCGGTGCTTGGCCAGCGCTGGGGGGTGGCGCCCCAGGAGGCCAGGCTGCTGGCCCGGCTGGCCCACGGCCGTCTGGGCTGGGCGGTGCGGGCGGCGGTGGACGGCGGGCGGCTTAGTGAGCGGGCGGAGCGGCTGGAACAGTTGCTGGCGGTGGTTGGCGGTGACTACGAAGAGCGTTTTAGCTACGCGGGGCGGCTGGCGGCCCAGTTCAGCCAGAACCGGGGGGTGGTTCAGGGGGTGCTGGACGGCTGGCTTGACTGGTGGCGTGACCTGCTGCTGGTTAAAGCCGGTGGCAGTGACTTGGTGACCAATATTGACCGGCTGGCCGCCCTGGAGGCGATGGCCGCCGGCTACACCCTCTCCCAGATAAGAGCGGTGATGAGGGGGATCCAGGCGGCGGGTGAGCAGCTGAGGCAGAACGCCAACCCCCGGCTGGTGCTGGAGCTGCTGATGCTTAATATACCGGGAAAGGAGGCACGCTGTGGTCTCAAGGCCACGGCGCTTTAGATATGGCTGATATTGTGGGTATCCGTTTCAAGCGGGCGGGTAAGGTGTACTATTTTGACCCCGCCGGCCTGGAGCTGGCGGCAGGTGACCATGTTATCGTGGAGACGAGCCGGGGTATGGAGATGGGCCAGGTGGTCATCGCCCCGGGACAGGTGCTGGCCAACGAGGTGGAGGAACCGCTCAAGCCGGTGGTGCGCCGGGCGGAGGCCGAGGACATGCAGCGGGCCCGGGAGTTCGAGGACCGGGAGCAAGAGGCCCTGGAGGAGTGTGGCCGGCGGATTGCGAGCTTGAACCTGCCCATGAAGCTGCTCTCGGCGGAATATAACCTTGAGGGCAACCGCCTCACCTTCTTTTTCAGTGCCGAGGAGAGGGTTGATTTCCGCCAGCTGGTGCGGGAGCTGACCAACCATTTTAAGGTGAGGGTGGAGCTCAGGCAGGTGGGGCCCCGCGATGGTGCCAAGCTGGTCGGCGGTTTCGGGCGGTGCGGCCGGTCGCTGTGCTGCGCCAGTTTCTTAAGCGAGTTCAGCCCGGTCTCCATCAGGATGGCCAAGGAGCAAGACCTGCCGCTTAACCCCATGAAGATTTCCGGCGTTTGCGGCCGTTTGCTGTGCTGCCTGGGCTACGAAAACGAGCAGTACCGGGCGGCCAAAGAGGAGAGGGCCCGGGAGAGGCAGGCGGTGGCGGCCCCGGTGGGGGAGGCCGCTGCTGGTAGTCCGCCCGGGGAAACGGCAGCGGTGGCACCGGAAGGGGCTGCCCCGGCAGAGCCGAACCCGCCACCGGCGGCCCCGGTCAGCAGTGCCCCCTCCCGGCGGCGCCGCCGGCGTGGGCCAAGGAGGAAGAACTCGGGATAACCCCCCATCGGGTTGACATAATCATTAGTATCTCTCTTTAAGCTGTGTAGCTATCTCTGGGGGGATGAAGGAAGCTCGGTAACCTCACCCCCTTTTTCCCCCTCTCCTTAGTTGAAGGAGAGGGGGAAATATTTTTTTGAGAGAGGTGCAACCTCTCTCTTTGCCTCCAC
>JAZDIY010000149.1:0-5915 GCA_043804445.1 Chloroflexota bacterium
AAAGAATGGTAAGCAGATAGTCGTCACTGCTTTAGAGCATAGCGCCGTTCGACCTTTTTGGCTCAGCAACGATGCGGTTGTTGATCTTCTACACCACTATGGTATCAATGTGGTAAGGTCAAAGTCAGCCATGACTGTTGAAGAGGCGGTCAAAGCAGCTGACGAACTTGGTTACCCTGCGGTCATGAAGCTCATGTCAGCCACTATAATCCACAAAACGGAAGTTGGGGGCGTCATCCTTGATCTACGCTCGCAAATCGAAGCAAAAAAGGCATTCATGCAGATCAAGGAGCGCCTGATCAATCTTAAAAGAGAAAACGAAATGCAAGGTGTGATTCTTCAACAAATGATACCCGAAGGAGTCGAGGTAATTGTTGGTGTAACTCAGGACCCGTCTTTTGGTTCTCTGGTGATGTTCGGTATGGGTGGCATATATACCGAGCTGTTTAGAGACGTCACCTTTCGCATTCACCCGCTCACCGATGTCGATACTCAGGAGATGGTGCGCTCGATCAAAGCCTATCAGCTCCTTGAGGGCTGGAGAGGGTCAAAGCCGTCCGATACCGGGGCCCTCGAGGAGCTGCTGCTAAGGGTATCGGCCATGATCGAAGACCTGCCCCAGATAGTGGAACTGGACCTGAACCCGGTGAAGGTTATGGAGCAGGGCAAGGGTTATGTCGTGGTTGACGCCCGGATAATGGTCTCTTAGGATCCGCTAACCGGTGTTGCCACGGCACGGTCAGCCATCGGGGAAGCCCCCCGAAAACCGGGGGCTTTTTCTGTTATATTCAAGAGTTAATTTGGACAGTTGTTACCGGACGAGGTTGTGGACTATAATCACTGGTAATAATCCAGGGGTATGTTGAGAGGTATGCCATGAAAGAACCGCAGGAAGTCCATATCAATCCCCGAAATAGCCTGGTGGTAGTCGTTGATATGGAGAACGAGCACTGCAAGCCAGGGGGGAAAAACTATTCTCCTTATAAGGCCCAGCGGATGCCCGGGGTTATCTCTGCCATCGGTAGTTTTTTGGAACGGGCCCGTGATGTCAGCATCCCGGTTATCTACGTCCAGTCGGTGCGCACCCTGGAAGAGCCGGAGTTTACCGTTTTCGGCCGTGCCCCGTATCTGGAAAAGGGGACCTGGGCGGTAGAAATCGTCAGCGAGCTTGAGCCAGATAAGAAAGACCCCGTCGTCCAGAAATTTACACATGACCCGTTTTACAATACTGACCTTGACCGTCTGTTGCCCGGCCTGGTCCCTGACCCTACCTCCTGTTATGCCATCATCACCGGTGGTGGCCTTGCCACCTGCGTCCGCCATGCCGTAATGGGGTTTTACCTGAGAGGCTACTGGACGGTAGTCCCGGAGGACTGCGTTTATGCCGGTAATGATGCCGAGCGGGAGGGGGCCCTGGCCCACTTTTCCCAGAGGGGCTACCCCAGTATCTTCCTCTCCCGCTCTGACCTCATCAAAATATCCGCTGACCCGGCTGTAACCGGCCCGAGACCGGTACCGGGGAAATGAGGGTGGCTTATGGACATAAAATGGGATAAAGAGACTGACGTGGTGGTGGTGGGCTACGGCCTGGCCGGGGCGGTGACCGCGGTTGAGGCCAGCGATGCCGGGGCGGCGGTAACCATCCTGGAAAAGAGCGGCCATCCTGGGGGCTGTTCCATCCTGAGTGGTGGTGGGGTGACCTGTGCCCGTGACGTGTCTGCCGCTACCGATTACCTGACCGTCACCTCGGGGGGCCGGGTGGGAGAAAGTTTGGTACGGGCTTACGCCCGGGACATGGTGGCCAACGAGGCCTACCTGAGAAAGCTGGCCCAGGTCAGCCAGGCCATGGTCAAGGCTGATATCGAGGCCGGTGGTGGCGGGAAGGCGGCTTTGGGGAGGGGTTATCCCTTCCCGGGGCGGGAAACCTTCTACCGGGCCCGGGTGGCGGAGATACCCGGTTTCAACGGTTTCCCCTGGGTGCAGCGCCTCAACCCGGCGGGCGTCAACCTGATGAAGGTAGCCCTGGACAACGTGGCCTGCCGCCGCATCGAGGTCGGGCTGGCCACGCCGGGGAGAAGGCTGGTAACTGACGCCGCTGGTGCCGTTACCGGCATCGTGGCGGAAAGCCAGGGGAGAGAGCTGGCTATCCGGGCCCGGCGGGCGGTGGTGCTCGCCTGCGGTGGCTTTGAGCAGAACCGGTGGATGCTACAGCAGTACCTCCAGGGCCAGCCCTTCTACTCCATGGCTCCGCTGACGCATACCGGGGACGGGGTGGTGATGGCCCAGAAGGTAGGGGCCGCCCTCTGGCATATGGGGCATGTTCACGCCTCGTATGGTTTCAAGTTCCCGGAGTTCCCCATCGCCTTCCGGCATATCGTAGGCGGCCCGCGCAACCCCCGGCGGGTGATGCCCTGGGTGGTGGTGGACAAGTACGGGCGGCGCTACATGAACGAGTACCCGCTGATGCCGCAGGACACGGCCCACCGGGCCATGGAGATATTCGACCCGGACATGCCGGGGTACCCGCGGATACCATCTTATATCGTCTTCGACGAGGCCGGCCGGAAGCGGGGCCCGATGGCGGCACCGCTGTCCAGCGGGGATCAGGTATACCAGTGGAGCCAGGACAACCGCGCCGAAATCAGCAAGGGGTGGATACTCCAGGCCGGCGGCATCGATGATCTGGCCCTGAAGGTGAGGGAGACGGCGGAAGACGAAGGGAAGATGGACGGCGGGGTGCTGGCGGCAACGATAGCCGTCTGGAATGAGATGGTGGCGGCGGGTAAAGACCTTTTCCACCGGCTGGCGGGGACGATGGCGGCCATCGGGGAAGCCCCCTTTTATGCGGTGCCGGTATGGCCGGTCATCACCAACACCCAGGGCGGGCCGCAGCACGATGAGGGGCAGCGGGTAATCGATGCCTTCGGCCAGCCGATACCACGCCTGTACGCCGCCGGCGAGCTGGGCTCTTTCTGGGGCCACCTCTACCTGCTGGGGAGCAATCTGAGCGAGTGTTTCTCTTCCGGGAGGAACGCCGGCCGAAACGCCGCTGGCGAACCAAGCCGGTGACGATAGGTTGTAAAACGAAAAAGCCGGAGGTTTATGGGCCTCCGGCTTTTCAACCCCTATCCCGGTGGGGTGCCGGCTACTTCAGGTAGTCCTCCAGCTGCATTCTCTCCCAGAGTTCTTTCTTGGGCGTAACCCTGGTGGCGAAGGGTATCTCCACCGGCATGGTGGCGTCAATAATCATCTTGGAGACCAGGTAGCCCCGCCCCGTCCGGTTCTCGTCGTAGGCCGAGGGGTCAAGGCGCTGGCCCATGGCCTCGGAGATGATGGAGACATCCCGGTCAGCGACCACCCGGGTAGCCATCGCCCAGAGCACGTCCTGCTCGTTAAAGACGTCAACGTCCTCGTCCACCACCACCACCATCTTGCTGAAGGTATAGCCGGCCAGGGCCCCGATGCCGGCCAGCTTGCCCTCGCCGGGGACGCGTTTCTTGATGGAGACGTAGGTATGGAACTTCACCCCGGAGACGGGGATGTGCACTGCCTTGACCGAGGGCACCACCTTCTTCACCGAATCGAAGACGCTGTTCTCCGCCGAAAGCACCGAGGTCAGGTTATGCTCCGGGTGTCCCGGGTCCAGATCGCGGTAGATGGGGTTCTTACGCATGGTGATGGCCGTTATCCGCATCAGGAAGGCGGGCTGGTCACCCCGGCCGTAGTAGTAGGTGTACTCGGCGAAGGGGCTGTCGGTCACCGTGCCGTCCACGGGCGTGTCGAGCACCCCCTCCAGCACCATCTCGGCACCGGCCGGGATCTCCAGGTCTACCGTCTCCCCCTTGACCACCTCCACCGGCTCGCCCAGCAGACCGCCCATCATCTCCAGCTCGTTCATGTCTATCTGGCCCGGGGCCGCCGCCGCCATCTCCATGGCCGGGTGATGTCCCACCACGATGGCCACCTCCATGGGGCGGCCCAGCTCGGCATGGCGCCGGGCGATATGGGCGGCGTGATGGGCCGGGGCCAGATCACAGGCCAGCTTGTCCTTTCCCTTCAGCTCGTGGCGGTATATCCCGGCGTTCATGATGCCGGTGTCCGGGTCCTTGCACAGCAGCGGTCCGATGATCAGGTACTTGCCGGAATCAAGCTCATGGTGCTGGGTAAGGGGCAGGAGCCCCAGGTCGATATCTTTACCTTTCAGGATGACCTCTTTGACCGGTGCCTGGGAGGCGGGGACCATTTTGGTCGGCAGGGGCTTGGCTACCCGCCGGCGGAATTCCTGGCTGATCTGGGCCTTGTCCATTTTCTTGGGGTCCATGTCCAGGGCCAGCCCCAGCAGCTCGTAGCTGCAGGTCAGGCCGGTAACCAGGGGTATCCGGCTGCCCTTAATTTCCGGGCAGAAGATTACCGGGAAACGGCCCTTCCGGAACAATTTCTGCTGCAGGATAAACGGCTCCAGGATGGGGTTCAGCGGTTTCTTAACCTCTACGTAATAGTCCGGGCCGGCTTCTTTGACTACCTTCAGGAATGTCCGCAGGTCTTTGTTCACCACAATCTCCTCTACTTTTATTTTGGTATACCGGGTAAGCTGACTAGCCTATTTTCGTATGGAGCGCCATTTTTTCAAACGCAGGCAAACAAACGTCTCCGTATTTATTATACCATCAATATTGGCCAGGTCATGGTCCAAAAAGTCGCTGAGTTTTTCATTGGAAGCAAACCGGGCGTGGGCGATGATATCAAATCTACCGGTGGTAGTGGCCAGCCAGGTTATATCCGGTCGGTCCACCAGTATTGCTATCACCCGTTCTACTTTCTTGTGGTCAACGTTGATAGCCACTACCGTGGTCACGGTAAAGCCGGCCTTGCTGTGGTCCGGAATGCCCGCAATGCTCACCACGCCATCCCTGATGAGCCTTCTTACCCTGCGCCTGACTGAAGATGGACTGATACCGAGCTGCCCGGCAACCGCGTCCCAGTTCTGACGGGCATCCTGTTCAAGGAGATTAACCAGTATGGTGTCAAGTGCATCCAGCATAGTCATACTTGTTAAATGTATCGTAAGATTGACTATTTTGTCAATATGTCGGCCGTGGTATTGACAATATTTACAAGATATGATATATAATCAGACCATATACTTTTTCAGAACGAACAATAGATTCCCGCCGGTGCTGGCCCGTATCCACAAGGTTTAAGGGGCGCTCTCAGGGAATAGAAAATGAGACAAAAACAGATCTCGAGGAGGCTTAATGGCATACTACAGGGACCTGAGAGAGTATATCCTTGTCCTGGAAAAGAATGACCGGCTGGTAAGAATCAAGCGGGAGATAAACAAAGATACCGAGTTGATGCCCCTGGTAAGATGGCAGTTCCGTGGCCTGCCTCCAAATGAGAGGAAGGCTTTTTTGTTTGAGAACGTCGTTGACGCTAAGGGTAAAAAATACCGGGGTGCCGTACTGGTGGCCTCCCATGCCGCCTGCCGGGAAGTCTATGCCCTGGCCATGGCCAGCCACCCCAAGGATATCATCTCTAAGTGGGAAGCGGCCCAGCTCCATCCTGTTAAACCCCGCATCGTCAAATCCGGCCCCGTTCAGGAAGAGGTGCATACCGGTGACAAACTCCTGGAGCACGGGGGGATGGGGGAGTTCGCCGTGCCGGTATCGACCCCCGGGTTTGATAATGCCCCATACTTCTCTGCCGGCAACTGTATCTCGAAAGACCCGGAGACGGGTATCGGCAATATGGGCAACTACCGGTGCATGATAAAAAGCCCTACCCGGGTGGGCCTGCGGGCCCAGATGCCCCAGCACATCCGCCAGCACTGGCTGAAGTACCAACAGCGGGGCATCCCCATGCCGGTGGCCATCGCCATCGGCCCCACCCCTAACCTCGGTCTGGTGTCAGTAACC
>JAZDIY010000150.1:0-2746 GCA_043804445.1 Chloroflexota bacterium
CCTCGGCCAAGCCCAGGATAATCTCTCTCAACTCCGGGGACAGGTTTTCACTGAAGCTGTAGACATCAAGGAAGGTAGGCAGTTGCTCGTTGCCAATCTCCCGCCTGGCCAGGGCCACCCAGCGGACCAGATTGGCCAGCATGTTTACCTGCGGCGCGGGCCGGCTGACTTCGGCTCTGGTCATCTTCGCCCCCATTAACCTCCACCGCTACCCTCTCTCGTCCGCCGTCTCATCAGACGGCAAGGACGCCTCATCGTCTTCGGGTGATTCCGATGACGGCGGTACCTCTGCCACATATTCCGTCCGCACCGTCGAGGGCTCCGCCACCTTCCGCGGCGAGGTGCCCCGGTCATCGTAGACCGCGGCCGGTGCCCCGGCGGGATGATTAGGGGGAGCCTGGGATGACGGCGAGGTGTTAAGGTTGATCTCCATCGGCGGTTTCCCCTCGGCCACCACCCCCCCACCTTCCATGCCAAACAACTTGGCTTCCTCATCCTCGGCAGCCGGCAGCTTGAGGGCCGTCAGAAAATCACGGACATCGGTGAGGGTCTGTTTCACCTCCCCCTTGAGCAGCTTGAACTCACCCTCCAGGGCTTCTATCTTCTTCTCGACAGCCATAGGTCTTTACCCCCTTCCCACCAGTACTTTGGAAACCAGCGCCCCCATACTCCACTCGCTCTTGATGGGGTTGTTAACCTCCATCAGCAGGGTACGGATATCCACCAGTATCTGCTTCAATTCTTCCCGGGTCACCCCGAACTCCTTTTCCAGTGCTTTTAACCTCGCTTCTTCCTCCATTGGTTCACCTCCTCATAGCTGAATAGACTGAAACAGCATTTTAGCCACTATGGGCAATACCACCAGGCTCACTCCGGAGATGCCGGCGGTAATAGCCAGGTTGTAAAGCATATTGTAGCGGCTGCCGCCGTTGGCCACGCTCGGTGCCAGGGCATTGGCCACGGTAAAGAGCACCACCAGCGGCAATACCAGGGCATGCATAATCTCCAGCCCGGCAAAATTAAAGCTGGCAATGGCCCCCATGGACGGAGCCCCCCCCACCTGGGGAAGGTCTCCGGTGGCCTTGGCTATCATACCGCCGAAGATGGTCATCACCTCGGTGACAAACACCAGGAGCACCACTACCGAGGCATGCATGGCCAGGCACAGCCAGAGGAAGGGGGTGGATATCGTTTTCCGCTTGGCCCGCAGGGCGGCCACCTTCGAGGCAAAGAGCGACGCCCGGTAGCCGGCCTGGCTGGCATCGCCGCCGAGTTCAATAGCATCATAGAACATACCCACGCTGCGGTTGGCCAGCTCGCTGCCGGTCTCCTCGATAAACCGGCGCCAGCATAGCTTGGCCCTGATACCGGCCAGTAGCCGCGTGTGCAGCCGTTTCACCTCCACCCTCAGGATATTGACGGCATCAAGGTCAATCCGGCCCAGGGCCTCCTTGACCGTGGTGCCGATGGCGGCACTCACCCCACCGAGGGACCCCAGGAAAGACCCCAGCTCACCGTCACGCTTGGTTACCTTCTTATCATCCCGGGCACTGATGAAGCCGATGGGGGCAATCAGAGCGGCGATAACCAGCAGTACCAGGCCCAGGTCCCCTCCCCGCAAGCCGAGGGTGGCCCCGGCCAACACGGCAAAAGGGAGCAGCAGCTTGAACCAGCGCTGAACCAGCCGCTGCTCCGTAGACCCGGCCTGGCGCAGGACGGAGATCTCCCGGGGCGACATGATAAATATCAACCAGACACCGAGGGCCGTGGTGCTCACCGAAACGGCAGCCAGACCGACGATGAAGGCCGTCTCTATCTCCCAGATCATGGTGGCCACCACGCCGACGATAATCACCAGCACCGCGGAAAGGATAAGCGAGACATAGGCATCTGACCACATCTTGAGGGCTTCCAGTTTCCGGCCGTATTCGTTATCATAGGCCTCTGCCTGGGCCTCCCACTCCCGCCCCAGGAACTCGCTCTCCGGCTCCCCGGATATCAGGGAGGTGGAGAAACGGAGCAGCAGCCCCTTTATCTCCTCTTCCTGGGCGGTTTCCCCCACCACCCGGCAGGCCTTGGCGTAGTCATAGCGCAACCGCTGGCGGGCCAGCTCCACCCGACGGAAGTATTCCGCCGGGGCGCAGGGCAGCTGACCGGCATGCCCGAAAATCAGGTTCCGCGGCACCCCCGCCGCCGCGATAACCGACATGTAAGAGAGCTGGTAGAGCATGTCAAAGGACATGATGCTCTTGTCTCCCTGGCCGTTAGCGGGTACCTGGGTACCTTTGCCGGTCAGTTTTTGCTTCAGTGCCCCCAGATTCATGCCAGTTTTTGCCTCCCGTGTTTCTTAATCAGAACCGGAGAATGATACTGATACCGGAATACCATTGGGCGTGGAGACGGTTACCTGATTGGTGGTAAGCGTCCCCACCGCCGGGTTTAGTCTCGCTTCCAGCACTATCTCCTCCCCCGGGTTCAGTATCCCCGGGTCAAAGGGAGCCGGGGCCTCGCTGGCCGCATCCAGGTAAATCCCGTGTACGGTCCACCCGTTACTGGCCGGTGCTTCCGCGTAGTAGGGCAACCACCTGATATAGTAGTTACCAATGTCATCGTTATACTGCACGATGACATCCCACCGGTCAAAATCAGCCAGCTTGGTCTGGCCGCTGTTCCGCAGTGATATCGCCAGGTTACCCCCGAAATCTATACTGATTCCGGCGGATAGCGCGGTGAGTTCCGTCCGCAT
>JAZDIY010000151.1:0-2948 GCA_043804445.1 Chloroflexota bacterium
CCTCCTTCTCCATGACGAAGGCCCGGTTCAGGCTCAGCACGCCGGCGAAGGCAAAGGTCACCCAGAGGATACCCGGGGCCACCAGCTCCAGCGTCCCCGGGGTGGCGTCAAAGGCGAAGTTGAAGATAACGATGACCAGCAGGGCGAAGACCAGCACCGAGGAGATAATCTCCCTGGTGCGCAGCTCGGAGAGGGTATCCTTCCAGGTGATGGTGATGGCCTGGTACCAGAACCTCATGACGCTGCCCCCGTGCGCTCCTGGTAGATGGCTTTCAGGGTGGGCAGGTCAATGGCCCGGCCGTCCCCCTGGTAGGTAATCTTGCCCCGGGCCAGAATCAGCAGCCGGTGGCCCAGCTCCAGCCCGCGCTCCAGATTGTGGGAGGTGAACAGGATGGTGCGCGGCTGCTGGCTATCGCACCGGATGGCCTCCCAGAGCAGGACGATGGCCTGCTGGTCCAGCCCCGTTTCCGGCTCGTCCAGCAGCATAATCTCCGGGCGGTGCAGCAGGGCCCGGGCGATGGCCACCCGCTGCTGCATGCCCCGGGAGAGGGTGCCCACCCGGTCATGCAGGCGGGAGGTCATGCCCACCAGACCGGCCACGTGGTTAATACGCTCCCGGCGCCGGGGCACCTGGTACAGGCGGGCGTAGAACTCCAGGTTTTCGGCGGCGGTGAGATTGGGATAGAGGAAGGTATGGTGGCTGACCAGGCCGATACGGCGGCGCACCGCCTCGGCCTGGTGTTTCACGTCGAGGTTATCCACCAGCACCTTCCCGGAGGAGAAGCCGGTGATGGTGGCCAGTATCTTGATGAGGGTTGTTTTGCCCGCCCCATTGGGGCCGAAGATGACCACCGACTCGCCCTGGTTTACCTCGAGGTCAATACCCCGCAGGGCCAGGTTACTGCCGAAGGACTTGGTGAGCCCCTGGACCTCGACCACCCGAGGCCGGGTCAGACCGGATGCCTCCATAAGCTAAAGGCCACGCTCCTATTCCGATTCCTGCATCAGCTTGACCAGCTGTGCCTTGGTGGCGGCCCGCTGCCGGCGGTAGACCTCCTCGGTAATTTTACCATTCTCAAAATCGTCGTCAAGACGGGCGAGGTTGATGATTAGCTGTTGCTGCTCTGGCGGCGGCCCGGCGCCTGCCGTGACGGGTACCGGCCGCGGCTGCCGCCGCCTCAGGTAGGCCCAGGCGAAACCGCCGGCCAGCAGGGCCAGCACCAGTATTACCCAGAGAAAGCCCATCTGGCTCTCGGCGGCGGGCAGACCGGACAGGCTGACCGTCAGCACATCGCCGGGGGCGAGGTTGCTGCCCGTATAGTAGTCAAAGTGGGTGTCGCCCATGTCCAGCGGCCCCTGTGGGGTCAGCTGGTCGCTGGTTACCTGGACGCCGCCCCCCTGGATAAGCAGGTCAAATTTGGCGGCAGGGTGGTTAATCTGGTTGGTCATGGTGTATTCCCGGCCCGGGTAGTTAATGGTATAGGAGTAGACTATCTCATGTTCGCCGGGCAGTACCGGCATGGTATCCACGAAGCCGTCTCCACTGGGGAAGATACAGCACGTCATCAGTCCGTCGCCGGGCTGAAAATCGCTGGCCCCGGTTGGCAGCGAAAAGAGCAGCGTTAACGTCTTGTCCGAGTTGGGGGCAGGGGCCGGCGTGGCGCCGATATAGGTATGGTCCGAGTCGTTGAGGAAGAGGTAATACTCCGTTACCTCCATGGCCCCAAGCCCGGCCTTGATGACCCGGTGTGACACCTCCACGCTCACCGCCGCGTCGCTGGTGGTGGCGTCGTATACCGCCATGGTGAACGGGTGAGTGGTCTCACCATCGGCAAAGGTGATGCGGTCGCTGGTGTAGTCCGCCTGCTGGTAGGTCACGCCCACTTCGTAGCTGTAGCTTGGCCCGGTATCCAGGCCGCTGAAGTTGAAGGCACCCCCGGCATCGGTGGTGGCCGTGGCCGACCCCGTTTCGGCATCGTTCAGGTAGGTCTTCAGGGTGACCGTCTGGTCGGCGACGCTTGAGCCGCCGGCGGTGCCGTTGACCAGGTTACCTTCAATGATGCCGTTACCTGGTGCCGCCGCCAGCAGGGGCGCCGGCAGCAGCAGGACGGCCATGATTACCAGGAGAGCGGCCCGCTTCATCAAATTATGGTGCCTCATTTTAGACTGGCCCCGCAGCTGGAGCAGAAGCGGTCTTCGGGCTGGGCCGGCGCCCCGCACTGAGTGCAGAACCGCCTCGGGCTCCGCCTTGCCCGGCGCACCTGCTGTTCTATCACGTCCTCCGGGCCGGGGGAACTTACCGGCCCCTGGCCCTTGCCCCGGGCCGGGGCCTGGCGCTGGCTGCGGCGCAGCTTGAGCACCGCCGTTTCAATCTCGTCCGTGGCGCCGCTATCGGCCCCGCTGTCATCCAGCTGTTTGAGGATAGCCATGGCCTTCCCCTTGTAGCGGGTGGACAGCTCCTGGTAGTCCTCCTCGGTGAGCAGGCCGGACTGGTAGTCAAACTCCAGCTCCTTGAGCATGGAGTAGGCCGTGTCGCGGCTGGTGGAAAGCTCGCGCTGCCGCTCGTCGTCCACCGCCACGGCCGGGGCGGACCGCTGCCGGAAAAGGGGGTAGACGATGTAGACGAAGGTCAGTACCGTCAGCAACAGGGAGAAGAATACCGTCATCGGAAGCCCATCTCTGTAAAGTGGCTCAGCTCATCCTCCAGCCGGTGCTGGTACTTCTCGTCGGTGGTCTCGGCCACCACCAGCTCGCTGGCCCGCTGGCGCTGGCCCCGCCTGACCCAGGCGACCAGGGCCGAGTAGACCACCACCCCGCCCAGCAGTATCGCCACGAAGGGCAGTATCCAGGCGGTCAGGTTGAAGCCACGCTTGGGTGGCGCCGATAGCACCTGCTCACCGTACCGGGCCACCATCAGGGCCGTAATCTCGGGGCCGGTCTTTCCCTGG
>JAZDIY010000152.1:0-2505 GCA_043804445.1 Chloroflexota bacterium
CCGAGAATAGCAGTACGCCGAAGAATTTTTCGGCATAGTAGGCCACCGGGATATTCTGGGGCGAGGCCTCCCTGTGCCCCAGGAAGCTGGAGGCAAAATTGACCCCGGCCCCGGAATGGCACTCGTCACAGGTCTTGGCCAGATTGTCCAGGCCGGCCACCGGCGAGGTGGGGTCACTGACGCTCTTGATGTCATGGGTCCCGTGGCAGTTGGTGCAGGTGGCCACGTCCAGCTGGGCTATTTCCGCCTGGCCCTTACCGCTCAGCTGCATAGCCTTGCCGTGAAAGCTCCGCATATAGGACTCGTATACCTTCTCCACGATGCCGTAGTTGCCCATCAGGGCTTCATTATTGTGGCACTTGGCGCAGGTCTGGGCGATGTTCGCTTTATAGGCCGGGGAGGTGTACTCCAGTACCCGGATGACGCTGTGCGGGTTGCCCTCCGGGCTGTGGCAGTCCACGCAGGTGGCCACGTCGGGGTTGCCCTGGACCAGCCGCTGGCCGTGGATACTCTCCAGGTGCTGCTGGTACTGGTACTGGTGGCAGCTGCCGCACTTCTCCGCCAGGGAGAGCTTGGTCAGCGGGGTAGCCACCTGGTGCGGCTCGGTGGTATGGCAGGTGGTACAGTCGATGTAGCGGTGGGCCGATTCGTCCACCGCCGGCTGGCTAACGTACAGGGATATCTTCACCCCATCCGCGTTGGTCTTGGTCAGGTCCGGGTTACCGTGGCACGATAGACAATTGTGCTCATCCAGGGCATAGGTCGGGGTGTAACCGAAAACGAAGATAACACCGGCCACCGCCAGCCCGGCCGCCACCCAGAGGAAGCGCCTTCTCATCATGCTTAAACCCTTTCCGGCCACAGATTCACCGGCCTGTTTACCGGCCACCCGTCCCCCCACCCCCGCCGTATAACGAGCCCGGTTTCAATCCGTGGCTATCTTACCGAACCCCCGAGAGAAGGGCACCCGGTACAGCCCGGAGACCTCCCGGCTGCGTAAAAAGCCGACAAAGGTGATAGGTACCCCCCCTGTCTTGTTCCCCCTATACTCTAACCTATTTAATAGGGAGTTAGGAACAAGTTTTAAGCCCAAATAAGTATATCATTTATACCTATATTATGAGAAATTAGTACCCATAATATTTTATATTGGGGACAGGAAAACGATGGGGAGGCATGGAGCCAGCCAAGAGAGCCAAACCCTTGACCGGCGGTTTCGGATAAAGCGTTACGACAACTTGTCGAAGATTACTTCTGCCACAGTATGTGCGACTCTTCCAGTGGCAGGCTAACATCAGCGTAGGCTGGCACGATGCGCGGGGTAAACTGCACTGCGGGCCGTTCAGCTTCTGTCTCCACCCGATAGATGTAGCCATTGACGGCCCCCGGTATCTTGCCGCCACGCGTCATCGGGATTTGAACAGGTCCCCGCCCATCCCGAGAATCAGCGTAGAGTTGCACACTAACCAACGATGGCTCAAGTTCACCGAAGTACACCGGTACCCGGAAAATCCACCGGTTATCATCCAAATCTACCTGCACCTCACCGAAGTGCAGGTCAGGCCAATAGCTCTCGAGCGAATTACGCCACCAACAAATTGCCTTGGCGGTTTGGGCACTGTTGGCGCTACGCTGCCGGAAACCAAGAGTGGCGGGCAGGTAGATGCTCTCCACATATTCGCGCAGCATACGATTGCTGCTGAAGCGGGGCGCCAGCTGGGACATGCTGGCCTTCATCCTCGCTATCCACGGTACCGGAATGCCAAGCTCGTTACGATTATAGAACTCGGGAATGATTTCATTTTCCAGAAGTTTGTAGAGCTGGTCAGCTTCCACCATGTCCCAGGCTGGTTCGGCATGTTCCTGGCCGTCACCTAAAGCCCAGCCAACTTCGGGGGTATAGGCTTCGGCCCACCAGCCGTCCAGCTCAGAGATATTGAGACCGCCGTTGACCAGTACTTTCATGCCACTGGTACCGCAGGCTTCCCAGGGCCGCCTGGGAGTATTAAGCCACAGGTCCACGCCCTGTACCAGCTGCTGGGCAACGGCGATGTCATAGTCTTCCAGAAAGACCACCCTCCGGCGCAGCGAAGCCCCTTCCGTAAAGCTGATGAACTGCTGCACCAGCCGTTTCCCCTCCTCATCATCGGGGTGGGCTTTACCCGCCACGACGAGCTGTACCGGGTATTTCGGGTTGGTGATAATCGCCACCAGCCGGTCCGGGTCACTCAACAACAGGTTCGGCCGCTTATAGGCAGTAAAGCGCCGGGCGAAACCCATAATGAGCACATTGCTGTCCAGGACCGACTGGGCTTCTTTCAGTCTCTTCCGGTCAGCGCCGTGCTGTCTCAGCTGGTACGCCAGTCTCTGGCGAACGTAATTTACCAGTGACTCACACTGTCTCGTACGAAGTGCCCACAAATCAACATCGGAAATGCTTTGAATCGCTTGAGTTAGATGTTCCAGGGTATGAAGCCAGCGCTCCTTGCCGCAGGCCCGGGTCCA
>JAZDIY010000153.1:0-2663 GCA_043804445.1 Chloroflexota bacterium
CCACTCATCTAAAGGTCAGACCTGAAGACGTTGATAAAATAGCCGCCCGGCTGAACGAAGAGCTGCGGGCTGGCATCGTGGAGGAGGTGGCCGGTGATGATTAAGGTCTCCCAGGGGTGTCTGGGTGAGGAGGAGCTGGCCCAGGTGAAAGAGGCCTTCGCCTACGGCTACTTCGGCCTGGCGGACAAGGTAGACCAGTTTGAGGAGGCCCTGAGGCGGTACCTGGGGGTGGAGCAGGTCATCGCCACCAGCACCGGCACCGCCGCCCTGCACCTGGCGGTGGACGCCCTGGGCATAGGTAAGGGAGACGAGGTCATCGTACCCTCTCTCACCTTCGTGGGCTCCTTCCAGGCTATCTCCGCTACCGGGGCCACCCCTGTCCCCTGTGACGTTTACCCCGATACCCTGCTGGCTGATACCGAAGATATCCGGCGGTGTCTTACGCCCCGGACTAAGGCCATCATGCCGGTGCACTACGCCAGCAACCCCTGTAACCTGGATGAGTTGCTGGCCATCGCCGGGGAACACCGGCTCAGGATAATCGAGGACGCCGCCCACGCCCTGGGCTCCCGCTACCGGGGCAAGATGATTGGCAGCTTCGGTGACGTGACCTGCTTCAGCTTTGACTCCATCAAGAACATCACCTGTGGCGAGGGCGGGGCGGTGGTCTGCCGGGACGCGGCCCTGGCCGATTTCATCCGGCAGAAGCGGCTGGTGGGCATCGACCGCCAGTCACACACCGGTTTCTGGAAAGACCGCACCTCTACCTACGAGGTCAGGACGCAGGGCTACCGCTACCACATGAGCAACATCAACGCCGCCATCGGCCTGGCCCAGCTACCCAAGCTGGATGGGTTCATCGCCCGGAGGCGGCAAATCTGCCGCCGCTACGATGAAGTCTTTAAGGGACACCCCCGGATTCAGTGCCTCAATATCGACTACGGCCAGGTAGCCCCCCACATCTACGTCATCCGGGTGAAGGACGGGCGGCAGGACGGCCTGATTGACTACCTTAAGGAACGGGACATCGAGACCGGTATTAACTACGTGCCCAACCACCGCCACCCCTTTTACCGGCAGACGGCCCGGCCCCTACCCGAGACTGACAAGGCCTATAAGGAAATCCTCACCCTGCCCCTGCACTGCCGGCTGAGTGACGAAGACGTGGCCTGGGTGATAGGGAGTGTTACAGGAGGCCTGAAGTAGGTAGCAAACGCGGCGGTAATGTTATAGAATGGGGCAATCCCGGTTTTAGGAGTTAGCTTGGTGGAACCAAAGGTAGTCATCCTCTGCGGCGGCATGGGTACCCGCCTGAGGGAGGAGACCGAGTACAAGCCCAAGCCCATGGTGGAGATTGGCGGCAGGCCCATCCTGTGGCACATCATGAAAATCTATGCCCACTACGGCTTCAAGGATTTTGTCCTCTGCCTGGGCTACAAGGGGGAGGTCATCAAGGAGTACTTCCTGAACTACCAGGCCCTGAGCAACGACTTCACCATCCGGCTGGGGCCGGAGAAGGCCGTCACCTGGCACGGTACCCCCGAGGAGAACGGCTGGAGCATTACCCTGGCCGACACCGGCGATAATACCATGAAGGGCGGGCGCCTCAAGAGAATCGAGAAATATATCAAAGAAGATACCTTCATGGTGACCTACGGCGACGGCGTGGGCGATATTGATATCCAGAAGCTGCTTGACTTCCACCAGCAGCACGGCAAAATCGGCACGGTGAGCGGCGTCCGGCCCCCCTCGCTGTTCGGCGAGCTGCTCCTGGACGGCCACCGGGCCCGGCTCTTCTCCGAGAAACCGCAGACCTCCACCGGGCTGATTAACGGCGGCTTCTTTGTCTTCAACCGGCGTTTCTTTGACTACCTGAGCGATGGCGACAACTGCGACCTGGAGAGAGGGCCACTGGAAAGGCTGACCGCTGAGGGTGAGCTGATGGTCCATGTCCACGACGGGCAGTGGGCCTGTATGGATACCTACCGGGATGTAGAGTACCTTAGCCGGCTTTGGCAACAAAATCAGGCCTTCTGGAAGGTGCGGCGCTAGCGATGGTTTCATGGCAGGGTAAGAACGTGCTGGTCACCGGTTGCACCGGCCTGCTAGGGGCCTGGCTGACGCAGGCCCTGGTAGACCGCCGGGCCGGCGTGGTGGGTCTGGTGCGGGACAGCGTTCCCCGGGCCAACTTCCACCGGCTGGGTTTGGACAAGCGCATCACCACGGTACGCGGTGAGGTGGAGAACTACTGGCTGCTGGAGCGGGCCATCAACGAGTACGAGGTTGACACCGTCTTCCACCTGGCGGCGCAGACCATCGTCACCATCGCCAACCGGAATCCCGTTGCCACCTTCGACACTAACATCCGGGGCACCTGGAACCTGCTGGAGGCCTGCCGCCGCAGCCCCACGGTGAAGCGAATCGTCGTCGCCTCCAGCGACAAGGCCTACGGCGAGCACGAAATCCTGCCCTACACCGAGGCGGCCCCCCTCCAGGGGGACCACCCCTACGATGTCTCCAAGAGCTGCGCCGACCTGCTGGCCACTGCCTATCACCGCACCTACGGCCTGCCGCTGTGCATCACCCGGTGCGGCAACTTCTACGGCGGTGGCGACCTGAACTTCAACCGCATCGTCCCGGGCACCATCCGCTCGGTGCTCTCC
>JAZDIY010000154.1:0-5079 GCA_043804445.1 Chloroflexota bacterium
TTGAGGTGAACCGGAACATGCCCCGTGTCTTCTGGGACTCGCTGCTCCACATTGCCGAGGTTGACGCCGTGGTGGAGAACCACGTGCCGCTGCTGGAGATAGAGAACTCGCCGCCCAAGCCGGAGGACGAGGGCATCGGGCGGCATATTGCCGGGCTGGTGCCGGATGGGGCCACCATCCAGCTGGGGCTGGGCAGCCTGCCCAATACCGCCGCCGGCTATCTGGAGGGGCACCAGGACCTGGGGATACACACCGAGAACCTTACCCTGGGCATGGTGGACCTCATCGAGAAGGGGGTCATCACCGGGCGCCGCAAGAACCGGCACCCCCGCAAGCACATCTTTACCGTGGCCCTGGGCACCCGGCGGATGTATGACCTGATGCATGATAACCCCAGCATGGAGAGCTATCCGGTCTCCTACACCAATGACCCGGCGGTCATCGCCCGGAACGACAACATGGTCTCCATCAACTCCGTTTTGCAGGTGGACCTGCTCGGGCAGTGTAACGCCGAGTTCCTGGCCGGGGCCCAGTTCAGCGGCACCGGGGGGCAGCTTGATTTCGTCCGGGGGGCCTTCAACTCGCGCGGCGGTAAGTCCATCCTGGCCCTGCGGGCCACTGCCAAAGACGGTGAGATTTCCAGCATCGTGCCCAACTTTGACACCACCTGCGTGGTGACCACCCCCCGTATGGATACCCACTACCTGGTCACCGAGTACGGGGTGGCCAACCTGAAGGGTAAGTCCACCCGGGAGCGGGCCCTGGCCATCATCGAGCTGGCCCACCCCAGGTTCCGGGAGAAATTACTGCGGGAGGCCGGGGAGATGCACCTGCTGTAGGCGGCTAGAGTCCCCGGCCGAGGGTAATCAGGGTGACCCCGACCACTACCAGCAGCGTACCCAGCACCAGCCGCAGGTTGATATTCTCCAGGTGCCCCAGGAAAAGGTGGGAGAGCACCAGGACGACCAGGGGGCTGGTGCCGGCGAGGGGGGCCACCAGCACCACCGGGGCGATGCTTAAAGCGTAGTAGTTGCTGGTCACGCCCAAGCCGGCGGCGACCCCGGCCGCCAGCATCAGCCAGATGCCCCGCTTTTTCTGCCGGAGCTGTCTGTCCGGGCGGCGCCCCTCCATCAGGCCCAGTACCAGGGTGCCGGACATCATGGCCATGGTGGCCCCCACCAGCGGCGGGGCCAGCTCGCCCAGGCCAACTTTGGCCAGTATGGCTACCACCGCGTAGGCCAGGGCCCCCCCGAAGGCGACCGAGAAGCCCATGATGACCTCCCGGCGGGTGGTGTTCACCGGCTGGTCACCACCAGAGAGATGCCGCTAACCACGCAGACGGTGCCGATAACGATAGCCACGTTGACGGTTTCCCCGAGCAGGAACACGGCCAGTATCATGGAGATGAGGGGGTTGAGGGAGACAATCGGGCTGGCCCGGGTGACCCCGATGTACCGGATGCTCAGGTAGTTGCACTGGCGGCCGATAACGAAGTTAATCAGCCCGATGAGCCCGAACCACAGCCACGCCTTTAGTGACAGTGAGCCGAAGGCGGCGAAATTTACCGCCAGGGCCAGCGTGCCGATGAGGACCAGGCTGGAAATCATGGAGATAAAGGTGGCGGTGCCGGGCTTGAGGTGCTGCGTCCCTACCCGGGCCAGGGCGCTGGAGATGCCCCAGCCCAGGGCCGCCAGGAGAGCCAGAGGAACACCGAGCATGGGCACCCTCCAAAATCGCTAGTGGTATCCCGGTCGGGGCGGGCAGCGCCCCTGAAGCATTTGTCCAGTTTAACATTTGCCGGTTGGTATTGCAATCGGCCAATGTAGTATCATGGTAGGTGTGGTTAGGGAGAGACCGCGAGCGGGGTGACTGAGACTACCGGGAAGGCCGAGTCCGGACGGCCGCTGCAGGGCATGTTCACCGCGGTTCCGCCGCGGTATGACCTCATCAACCGCATCATCACCTGGGGCCTGGACCGGGGCTGGCGCCGTTTGGCGGCCCGGGAGTGCCTGCTCTCCTCGCCCCGCCGGGTGCTTGACCTGTGCTGCGGTACCGGCGACCTGGCCGTTAACCTGGCGCCGCCGTCCGCGGGCGGGATGGCCGTGACCGGCCTGGACTACAGCCTGCCCATGCTGCACATCGCCCGGGACAAAGTGGGGCGGCTGGCGGCGGGCCGCGCTATCTCCTTTATCTGTGGTGACGCCTCCCGTCTGCCCTTTGCCGATGGCAGCTTTGATGTGGTCGGTATCTCTTTCGCCTGGCGCAACCTGACCTATCAGAACCGGCTGGTGCACCACTGCCTGGCGGAGATACGGCGGGTGCTGGTGGAGGGGGGCCGTTTCGTCATCGTGGAGACGAGCCAGCCCCGGCTCAAAGTGGTCCGCTGGCTCTTCCACCTTTACCTGCGCTGGTTGGTCTATCCCGCCGGCTACTGGCTCTCCGGCAACCGGGGGGCCTACCGTTATCTGGCCGAATCCGCCGCCCGCTTCTACACTGCCGATGAGGTCAGCGGACTGCTGCTGGGGGCCGGGTTCAGCCGGGTGTCCTGCCGCTCCCGGCTGTGGGGGGCCGTGGCTATCCATGTGGCGGTCAGGTAGTGCCGTATCACGGCTGGAATAATAGATTTTAGATGAAGCTCGTCGCCGCCCTGGATATCAAGGCCGGTGCCGTGGTCAGCCTGGTGGGGGGTGGGGGCAAGACGACACTGATGTTTGCCCTCGCCCGTGAGCTGGCCGCGGAAGGGCACCGGGTGATTACCACCACCACCACCCGTATCGCCGTTCCCGCCCCGGGGGAGACCGGCCTCCTTATCGTGGAGGAGGCACCAGCCCGGCTGATAGCAGCTCTCCGCCGGCAGCTGGGTAAAACGGGCCACATTACCGTGGCCGCCGGGCAATCTCCTCCGGGGAAGCTGGTGGGGGTAGCTCCGGAGCTGGTGGCCGAGATGGCGGCGTTACCCGGGGTAGCCTGTGTCATCGTGGAGGCGGACGGGGCGGCGGGCCGGCCCCTGAAGGCCCCCAACCGCACCGAGCCGGTGATTCCCGGCTGCAGCTCTCTGGTCATCCCGGTGGTGGGCATCGAGGCCGCCGGCGCCCCGCTGGAGGGCAGCCACGTCTTCCGGCCCGAAATCGCCGCCCGGTTACTGGGGCTGGAAATGGGGGAGGTTATCTCGGCGGAGGCTATCGCCCGGCTGGTTACCCACCCGCAGGGTATGGCCAAGGGCAGCCCGGGGCCCGCCCGCATCGTCCCCTTTATCAACAAGGTGGACCTGCCCGGGGGTATGGCCCGGGCCAGAGAGGTGGCCCGTTGCATCCTGGAGCGGAAACACCCCCGCATCGAGCGGGTGGTGCTGGGGCAGGCCCGGCGGCCGGAGCCGGTGGTGGCGGTCATCACCGCCTGACCCGCCCGGCCTTGAAGCTACTTCGTCCCTTTGGCCTTCAGGGCCTCTTTGAGCGACTCGATTTCCCGCTTGAGTCCCCGCTGTCTCTGCACCAGCAGCAGCACGTAGCCGAAGACCACCACCCAGGCGACGATAAACGCCGCCAGCAGATAACCTGCGTTCGCCATAACTATTGTCTCCTTGCCGTCTAGATATCAGCCCCGGCCTTGAGTTTCCTTATCTCTATCTGGCTGTTCTTCAGGGCCACCCGCTGTATCAGCAGCAGCACGTAGAAGAGGGTAAAGGCGAAGATACTGACCTGGAGGGTGAGCAGCATGGCCGGGGCCAGCCCTCCCTCGAAAATCAGCGGTGGCGGGTGAATCCCCCGCCAGAGCGAGGTGGCCAGGGCCACGATGGGGATGTCCACGAAGCCCACGATGCCCACTACGGCGGAGAAAGCCGCCCCCCGCGATTCCTCGGTGGCGAAGGAGCGTACCGCAAAGTAGGCGAAGTAGATGAGCCACAGTACCAGGGTGGCCGTCAGGCGGGGCTCCCAGGTCCACCACACCCCCCATACCGGCCTGGCCCAGATGGCGCCGGTGAGGATGGCTAGGGTGGTGAAGACCAGGCCGATTTCGGCGGAGGAGCTGGCGATAACGTCCCACTTTTCGGACCGTTTGCTGAGGTAGAGGATGCTGCCGATGAAGACCACCAGGAAGGACAGCAGGGCCAGCCAGCCCACCGGGACCATCAGGTAGAAGACCCGCTGTACCACACCCATGGTCTGCTCGGTAGGCACGTAGAGGAAGACCAGGTACAGGGTGAGCATGAAGAGAATGAACCCCAGCCCCAGCAGGATATAGCTGGCCGTGGGCTTTTGTTTCATATTGTCCCCCTATTCTTCGATGACATAAGTAAAGACCAGGAACGATACCACCAGGAAGATAACGTCAAAGGCGCCGATGATGCCCAGCCACGAGCCGAGGCTGCTCCAGGGCTCGCCGCCCAGGGCCAGCCCGGAGGCCTTGACGGCGGCGATAATCACCGGCACCACGATGGGCAGGAAGAGCAGGGGCAGCACCATCTCCCGGGCCTTGGTGTTCACCGCCAGTGCGGAGAAGAGGGTGCCCACGGCGACAAAGCCCACCGTGGCCAGCAGGACGATGGTCACCAGCTGGAGGGAGAGCACCGGCAGGTTAAAGAGAAAGGCAAAGACGGGCAGGGTAATCGCCTCCACAATCAGCATGAAGAGCAGGCTGCCCAGCATCTTGCCCACGTAGATGGCCTCCCGGCTGATGGGGCTGACCATCAGCCCCTCCAGACAGCCCTCCTCCTTCTCCATGACGAAGGCCCGGTTCAGGCTCAGCACCCCGGCGAAGGCAAAGGTCACCCAGAGGATACCCGGGGCCACCAGCTCCAGTGTCCCCGGGGTGGCGTCAAAGGCGAAGTTGAAGATAACGATGACCAGCAGGGCAAATACCAGTACCGAAGCGAGGACCTCCCTGGTCCGCATCTCCATGAGGGTGTCTTTCCAGGTGATAGCGATTGCCTTGCGCCAGAAGCTCACCGCAGCACCCCCGTGCACCGACGGTAGGTCTCCCTCAGTCCCGCGAGGTCAAGCCCTTCCACCCCCGCCTCGTAGGCAATCCTGCCCCGGTTCAAAATCACGAGACGGTCGCCAAGCTCGAGACCCCTCTCCA
>JAZDIY010000155.1:0-4628 GCA_043804445.1 Chloroflexota bacterium
CATCCGCTCGTACTCCATCCTCCAGCTGCTGCTGGCCAACATCGGGGTGGCCGGGGGCGGTATCAACGCCATGAGGGGCGAGTCCAACGTCCCGGGCTCCACCGACCAGGCCCTGCTCTACCACATCCTGCCCGGCTACCTGAAGATGATTGAAAACCAGGACACTTCCCTGGCCAAGTACCTGGAGCGCATCACCCCCACCAGCAAGGACCCCAACAGCGCCAACTGGTGGCAGAACACCCCCAAGTACGTGGTCAGCCTGCTCAAGGCCTGGTACGGTGACCATGCCCGGAAAGAAAACGAATTCGCCATCCACAACCTGCCCAAAATCCAGTCAGGCCAGAACTACTCCCATATCGCCCTCTTCGAGGCCATGTACTCAGGTATCATCAAGGGGCTGATGGTCTGGGGGCAGAACCCGGCGGTGGGCGGGCCCAACGCCAACCTGGAACGCCGGGCCCTGGAGAAGCTGGACTGGATGGTGGTTACCGACATCTGGCAGACCGAGACCGCCAACTTCTGGCACCGCCCGGGGGCCAACTCAGCGGACATCAAGACCGAGGTCTTCCTGCTCCCCGCCCTCTGCTCCTTTGAGAAGGAGGGCAGCGTCACCAACAGCGGGCGCTGGATGCAGTGGCGCTACAAGGCCGCCGACGGCCCCGGTGAGGCCGAGGATGACCTCTGGATGTTGAACAAAATCATGCTCCGGCTGAAAGAGCTGTACACCCAGGAGGGCGGGCCGGTGGCCGAGGCCATTACCCAGCTCGCCTGGGACTACGGTGACCCGGCGGACGTGCATAAGGTAGCCAAGGAAATAAACGGCTACGACCTGACCACCGGCAAGCTCATGGTCAGTTTCCCCAGCCTCAAGGATGACGGCACCACCTCCTCGGGTAACTGGCTCTACTGTGCCAGCTACACCGAGGACGGCAACATGGCCGCCCGCCGCGACCCCACACCGGATACTTACAACATCGGCCTCTACCCCAAGTGGGCCTGGTGCTGGCCGGTGAACCGGCGCATCATCTACAACCGGGCCTCGGTTGACCTCGACGGCCAGCCCTGGGACAAGGAGCACCCGGTCATCAAGTGGCAGGACGGCAAGTGGGTGGGGGATGTCCCCGACGGCGGCTGGCCTCCCATCAACGTTGACCCGGCCGCCACCAAGTGGCCGTTCATCATGAAGGCGGAGGGCCATGCCGCGGTCTTCGGCCCGGGCATGGCCGATGGGCCCTTCCCGGAGCACTACGAGCCCTGGGAGCACCCGGTGGAGAACGCCATGAGCGGCCAGCAGAGCGGCCCGGCCTTCAAGGTCTGGCGGCCCGAAGAGCACGGCACCCCGGACCGCTTCCCCTACGTCTGCTCCACCTACCGGGTCTGCGAGCACTGGCAGGGCGGGCAGATGACCCGGAACCTCCCCTGGCTGGTGGAACTGATGCCCGAGCCGTTCGTGGAGATGAGCGAGGAGCTGGCCCAGGAAAAGGGGATAGCCAACGGCGAAAAGGTCATCATTGAGTCGGCCCGGGGCGAGGCCCGGATGGTGGCCGTGGTCACCAAACGCCTCAAGCCCTTCCAGCTCAACGGGAAAAAGGTGCACCAGGTAGGCATGATCTGGCACTGGGGCTACACCGGCCTGTCAACCGGGGATAGCGCCAATGTGCTCACCCCCCACGTGGGGGACGGTAACACCATGATTCCGGAATACAAGGCCTTCCTGGTCAACGTGCGCCGGGCCTAAGATAGCATACGGAGGTAACGATGGTAGAAAAAGCAATCCTGTATGACCCCACCCGGTGTACCGCCTGCCGGGGCTGCCAGGTAGCCTGCAAACAGTGGAACGGGAATGACGAACTCATACCGACCTCGGAAAACGGGATTAATTCCAGAAACCAAGGCAGCTACGAGAACCCGCCCGACCTCTCGCCGAACACCTGGCTGAAGATGGAATTCCGGGAGGTGGAGAAAAAGGGCAGGGTAGACTGGCTGTTCACCCGGCGGGCCTGCCTGCACTGCACCGACGCCGCCTGCGTAAAGGTCTGCCCCAACGGCAGCCTGTACCACAATGAGCTCGGCTTCGTGGCCCTTAACCAGGACACCTGCACCGGCTGTGGTTACTGCGTTGACTTCTGCCCCTTCCAGGTGCCCAAGACCAACCGTAACCTGGTTACCGGCATCGCCAAGGCCGATAAGTGCACTCTGTGCACCACCCCCGGTCTGGACCGGCTCGCCGCCGGCTTCTTGCCGGCCTGTGTCAAGACCTGCCCGCCGGGGGCCTTGGCCTACGGTGACCGCGACCAGATGGTGGCGGAGGGGAAAAAGCGGGTGCAAACCCTGGTCAGCCAGGGCCACACCAACGCCTACCTGTACGGTGACCGGGAGCTGGGCGGGCTGCATGTCCTGTACGTCCTGGCGGACTCACCCGCCACCTACGGGCTGCCGGCTAACCCCCAGGTACCGGCGGCCGCCACTGCCTGGAAGGACGTCATCCAGCCGCTGGGCTTGGCCCTGGGCGGGGTCACCCTGCTGGGGCTGGGCCTGAACTACCTGGTGGCCCGGGCCAACACCAAGAAGGAGGAGAAAGATGCCGTCAGAAGTTGAGGTCTACCGCCGGCCGACGCGGATATTGCACTGGATTCATACCGGCGCCTTCGTTACCCTGTTCCTGACCGGGCTCATCCTCTTTCTGCCGCTGCTGGCCCCCCTGGCTGAAGATAGCTGGACCCGTCTGATACACCGGGCCGCAGCCGTCATCTTCGTGGTCGCCCCACTCATCTATATCCCGCTCAACCGGAAGACAACCTGGCGCGGGGTAAGAGATGCCTTCACCTGGGGAGCCGAAGACCTGGGCTGGCTCAAGGCCGCCCCGGCCTACTACTTCCTGGGGGACGAGGCCGCCATGCCACCCCAGGGCAAGATGAACAGCGGCCAGAAGCTATGGTGGATGATGGCCATCGTCTTCGGCGGGGTCTTCATCATCACCGGCCTCATCATGTGGGCCTTCAAGACCACCGCTCCCGCCGCCCTGCTGCAGTGGATGACCTTCCTCCACGATGTTGCCTTCGTGACCACCGCCCCCATGCTCTTTGTCCACATCTACCTCGGCGTCCTCCACCCCATGATGCAGGGCTCCTGGAACGCCATGGCCCGCGGACGGGTCCCGGCGGAGTTCGTCAAGGCACACCACGCCCGGTGGTATAATGAAATAGACAAGAACAGGTAAGGAGGCACGGTCTGATGAGCGCCGCCACCACCCAGGAATGGCTCAAGGACCTGGAGACGAGGGGTAGGGAGACCGGTATCCTGCCTGAGCTTATTGGGTTCTACCGCGAGCTGTGGCTCTGGCAGAATCAGGCGGAGGAGGGGCTGGGTACGGTCACCGCCGCCGACCTTCAGAGTGCCGCCGAGCGCCTGCCGCAGGGCCTGCCGCTGCTGAGTTTTGACCGGCTGACCCTGGACTGGTCACGCCTGCCCGAAAGGTTCGGTGAGGCAACCGCCATCTTCGCCCGGTACCCGGCCCTCTTCGGAAAAATCAGCCGGAACGGCACGGCGGGGGCAGTAAAGCCGTTTACCCCGGCAGTGGCCCGGAAGTGGTTCGAGGGCAGTGACCTGGGGGCCGCGGCCAAGGCCGCCGACCTCAGCCCCGCCCTGCTGGAGAGCATCATCCACGCCACGCTCAAACCATACCTGGTCAGTCACTCCCGGACCGCCATCAGCCTGGTGGACCAGGAGAACTGGCGGCGCGGCTACTGCCCGGTCTGCGGCGGCCGCCCTGACCTCGCCTTCCTGAGTGCCGCCAATGGCAGCCGCTGGCTGGTATGCTCCCGCTGCGATGCCGAGTGGCTCTTCCAGCGCCTGGAGTGCCCCTACTGCGGCACCACCGACCAGAGCGCCCTGGCCTACCTGCCCGACGAGACCGGCCGGTACCGGCTCTACGTCTGTGAAAACTGCCGGCGATATCTGAAGACCATCGACCTGAGGCAGGCCGGCACCGGGGTGGTGCTGCCGCTGGAACGCCTGTTTACCCTGGACCTGGACCGGCAGGCCCGGGACAGCGGGTACCACCTCTAGGACCAACCGCAGCCACCCACCGCCACCGGCAGCCAGTTTACCCCAGCCGGCAATACCCCGACCGCCCGGGCACTAGCTAAAAACCGCCGGCAGGTTTATAATTATAGACAGTGAGGAGGGAAGTGCTATGCCATTCCGTGTTGGACCCTGGGAAATCGGCATCATTCTGGTTATTATCCTGATTGTATTCGGGGTGGGCAAGCTGCCCCAGGTTGGGGAAGCCATGGGCAAGAGCATGCGTGCCTTCCGCCAGGGACAGAAGGGCGAAGACGAGGAGGACAAGCCCACCGCCAAGACCACAGCCACCGCCAAGACAACGCGCAAGCGGGCCGTCAAGAGCTAAAATCGGCTCTATAACCTGCCCCGGACCCGACCCGGCCCGCCGCGCCCGGCGCGTTTTTTAGTGGCACCACAGGCAAAAAGATAATGGATTTTTTCGGCATCGGCAGCGGAGAGGTATTAATCATCCTGCTGGTAGCCCTGATGATATGGGGGCCGGGCAGGATAGTGGAGATTGCCCGTACCCTGGGTAAAACGGTACGGGCCATACGCAAGGCCAC
>JAZDIY010000156.1:0-2391 GCA_043804445.1 Chloroflexota bacterium
CCGTCGGCGTGGTGGCCCAGCAGCCATCTTACCTGGCCGGCGTCATCGACAGCGACGCCGCCATCAAGGCCGCCCGCTTCGTGCGTTTCTGTGACGCCTTTAACATCCCCCTGGTCAGCCTGGTAGATGTCCCCGGCTTCATGCCCGGGACCGACCAGGAGCACAGCGGCATCATCCGGCACGGGGCCAAGCTCATCTACGCCTACGCCGAGGCCACCGTCCCTAAAATCAGCGTCATCATCCGCAAGGCCTACGGCGGGGCTTACGTCGTAATGAGCTCCAA
Source organism: Chloroflexota bacterium (assembly GCA_043804445.1). Lineage (GTDB taxonomy): Bacteria > Chloroflexota > Dehalococcoidia > Dehalococcoidales > JAZDIY01 > JAZDIY01. The sequence continues at coordinate 284 of JAZDIY010000156.1, forward strand.
ACACCTCCGCGGCGACCTGAACTACGCCTGGCCCACCGCCGAGATTGCCGTCCTGGGGCCGGAGGGGGCGGTGAACATCGTCTTCCGCAAGGACATCGCCGCCGCCGCCGACCCGGAGCAGGCCCGGCAGCAGCTGGCCGATGACTACCGGGAGAAGTTCGCCAACCCGTACCGGGCGGCGGCCCTGGGCTACATTGACGATATCATCGACCCCAGGCTCACCCGCCACTACCTGGTCCGGGCCCTGGAGATTCTGGAGAACAAGACCGTCAGCAGCCGCCCCCACAAGAAACACGGCAGTATCCCGCTGTAAGATGGAAGAGCAACAGAAGTTAATGGCCATCATCGCCGGGGCGGTCAGTGCCTACCTCCAGATGGAACAGTCACTGCCGGCGGTCGCCAAGACGCCCCGGGTGAAGCCGCGGTCCACGATGAGCCGCTGGAAGATTCTGGGGCGGCGGAAACTGAGCATCGCCGACCGCATGATTAGAAACCGGTTGCTGCGCTAACCGGCAAGGAAAGGACCACCCGGGGAAAAAAACATGGCCGACAACCCGCTGAAAATCACCGACGTTACCCTACGCGACGGGCACCAGTCCCTCATCGCCACACGGCTGACCACCGCGGACATGGCCGGCATCGCCGCCGAGATGGACCAGGCCGGGTTCTACTCCATGGAGGTCTGGGGCGGGGCCACCTTCGACGTGGCCCACCGCTTCCTCAACGAAGACCCCTGGGAGCGGCCCCGCCTGCTGAAGAAGCTGATGCCCCACACCCCCCTGCAGATGCTGCTCCGGGGGCAGAACCTGGTCGGCTACCGCCACTACGCCGATGACGTGGTGGCCGCCTTCGTCCATCACGCCGCCGACGTGGGCATCGATATCTTCCGCGTCTTCGACGCCGTCAACGACGAGCGCAACTTCACCACCGCCCTGCGGGCCATCAAGGAGTGCGGCAAGCACGCCCAGCTCTCGCTGTGCTACTCCATCACCGAAGCCAAGCTGGGCGGCCCGGTCTACAACCTGGACTATTTCGTCAGCAGGGCCCGGCTCCTTCAGGAGATGGGGGCCGACAGCCTCTGCATCAAGGACATGGCCGGCCTGATGGCCCCCGACGATGCCTACCGGCTGATTACCGCCCTGAAGGCCGCCGTCAGCATACCGGTACAGCTGCACAGCCATTTTACCAGCGGCATGGCCGCCATGACCTGCCTCAAGGCCATCGAGGCCGGGGTGGACATCATCGATACCGCCCTGGCCCCCTTCGCCCTGCGCTCGTCACACCCCGCCGTGGAGCCCTTGGTGGTGGCCCTTCAGGGCACCCCCCGGGACAGCGGGCTCTCCCTGCCCCATCTGCTCAAGCTGGGGCGGTACTTTGAGTCCATCGCCCCCAAGTACCGGGGCTACCTGGACGATACCCGGCTGGCGGTGATTGACACCGGGGTACTGCAGCACCAGATACCCGGCGGTATGATCTCCAACCTGGTCTCCCAGCTACGGGAGGCCGACGCCCTGGACCGGCTGGAGGAGGTCTACCAGGAAGTCCCCCGCGTCCGCCGGGAGCTGGGCTACCCGCCGCTGGTCACCCCCACCAGCCAGATTGTGGGCACCCAGGCGGTGCAGAACGTGCTGCTGGGCCGCTACCAGCTGATATCGACCCAGGTGAAAGACTACGTCTCCGGCCTGTACGGCAAACCCCCCGCCCCCATCGACCCGGAAATCCAGCGGACGGTGCTCAAAGGCTACGAGCGGGGGGAGACCCCCATCACCGGCCGGGCCGCCGACGTGCTGGAGCCGGAGCTGGAGCGGGCCTTTGAGGCCACCAAGGGCATCGCCAGGGATATCGGCGACGTGCTCACCTACGCCCTCTATCCCACCACCGGGCTGCGCTTCCTCCGCGGTAAATACGGTCTGGAGGAGCCATCCGCCGAGCCGGAAGCCAAAACTCCAGCGGATATGCGGCAGAACGAGTTTATCGCCGGCAGCCGGGCCGGTCAGGCCAACAACAACGCGGTCAGGAAGCCCGGAGTGCGCACCTTTAACATCTACCTGGGCAACGAGGTGTACACGGTAGGGGTGGAGGCCAACGGCGGCCCCCCCCTGGGCAAC
>JAZDIY010000157.1:0-5511 GCA_043804445.1 Chloroflexota bacterium
CGGGCTGGTGGCGGCCCACCACCTGCACCAGTGGGGCGCCGGGACAACCCTGTGCCGGTGCGGGCCGAGGGCCGCTGACGACCCCAACCTGCTGGTTGCCCGGCAGGACGGCATCCCCGGTTTTGACCTGACCCTGGGGGCCAATGCCGACGAGCTGAACACGGCGTTGCTTACGGCCACGGTGGTGATTGACGCCCTGTTCGGCACCGGTAAGAGCCGCCCCTTGAGCGGCATCTTCTCGCATCTTTTAGACACGGTACGGGAGGCCAAGCAGCAGCGCCCGGAGCTGCGTATCATCGCCCTGGACCTGCCCTCCGGGCTTGACGCCGACACCGGGGCGGCGGACCCGGCCTGTCTCCCCGCTGACCATACCATTACCCTTGGTTTCCCCAAGGCCGGCCTGTTCCACCCGGCCAGCCTGTCACCGGCCGGGAAGGTCAGCGTGGCGGACATCGGCATACCGGCCTATCTGGCCGAAGCCATCAAAACGGAGACTATCAGCAGTGAGATGGTCAGGGCCATGCTCCCGGAACGCCCGCCCGGGGCCAACAAAGGCAGCTTCGGGCGGGTACTGGTGGTGGCCGGCTCCATCAACTACATCGGGGCGGCCTACCTGGCCTGCACCGGTGCCCTCCGGGTGGGGGCCGGGCTGGTGACCCTGGCCACCGCCGCCAGCCTCCTGCCGGTGCTGGCGGCCAAGCTGACCGAGGTCACCTACCTGCCGCTGCCCGAATCAGGTACAGGGGTGATTGCCCAGGGTGCCGCCCGGCTGATACGCCAGCAGGCGGACGGCTACCAGGTGCTGGCCATCGGCTGCGGGCTGGGGCAGCACCCCGCCATTGGCGGGCTCATCAGGGCCGCCCTGCTGCGGAGGGAACCGCTGTCGCCACGCCTGGTGCTGGATGCCGATGCCCTGAACGCCCTGGCCGAAATACCGGAATGGTGGCAGCAGCTTGGCAATGACGCCATACTGACACCGCACCCCGGCGAGATGGCCCGGCTGACCGGCCTGGGGGTAGAGGAGGTACAGGCCAACCGGCTGGCCACCGCCCAGACGATGGCGGCCCGCTGGCACAAGACCATCGTCCTAAAGGGTGTCTACACCATCGTCGCCGCCCCGGACGGGCGCACCGTCATCAGCACCACGGCCAATCCCGGGCTGGCCTCGGCCGGTACCGGTGACGTTCTCACCGGTGCCATCGCCGGGTTCGTCGCCCAGGGCCGGTCACTTTTCGAGGCAGCCGTTTGTGGGGTATACTGTCATGGTGAGGCCGGTGAGCTGGTACGGGCCCGGCTGGGTGACGCCGGTATGCTGGCCACCGACCTTTTAGCGGCACTGCCGCTGGTGATTAAACGCAGTAAGGAGACGGCATAGCCACCTATGTTACTGGTGATTGACATCGGCAATACTGATGCCACTATGGGCGTTTTTGAGGACCGGGAACTCCGGGCCACCTGGAACGTGGCCAGTAGCATCTACCGCACCGTAGACGAGTACGCCGTGATGCTGCTGAACCTGCTGCACTATCAGGGGCTTGACAAAGCCGATATCAAGCAGGTAGCCATCTGCAGCGTGGTGCCACCGCTGACTGCCACCTTTGACGAACTCTTCGAGCGCTATTTCCACGTGTCGCCGCTGATAGTCAGCGCCGGCACCAAGACAGGGGTACGCATCCGCATGGACTTCCCCCGCGAGGTAGGGGCCGACCGCATCGTCAACGCCGCCGCCGCCCACCAGCTCTACCAGGGACCGGTGATTATCGCCGACTTCGGTACCGCCACCACCTTCGACGCGGTATCCAAAGAGGGCGATTACCTGGGCGGGGCCATCTCCCCGGGCGTCTATACCGCGGCGGAGTCCCTGTTTACCAAGGCCGCCATGCTCCCCCGGGTGGAGCTCGTCCGCCCCAAGCACGCCATCGGCACCAACACCATCTCGGCCATGCAGTCAGGGATTATCTTCGGCTACGTCGGCCTGATTGAAGGTATCGTGGCCCGCTTTCGTGAGGAACTGGGCCCGAATACCAAGGTGGTGGCCACCGGCGGCGCCTCCCGCCTCATCGCCAAGGAGACATCGGTGATTGAGACGGTCAATCTGGATTTGACCTTAATCGGGCTGAGGCTCATCTACTTTATGAACCGGGTGTAAAGACGGCACCAGTAAGGGGGCAAACCATGCTAACCGGTAAAACGGTAGTCCTGGGTGTCACCGGCGGCATCGCCGCCTACAAAGCGGTAGAGGTTGCCAGCCAGTTGACTCAGGCCGGCGCCAGGGTCAGGGTGGTAATGACCGGGTCCGCCGGTAAATTTATCGGGCCGCTGACCTTCCACACCATTACCAGGCAGCCAGTGGTCACCGATATCTTCGAGCTGTCCGCTGAGTCCAGTGCTGAGCACGTGGCCCTGGGTGAGGCGGCCGACGTAGTGGTCATCGCCCCAGCCACGGCCAACACCATCGCCAAGCTGGCCCACGGCCTGGCCGATGATATTTTAAGCTGCACCGTGCTGGCCACCACAGCCCCGGTGGTGCTGGCCCCGGCCATGAACGTCAACATGTTCCAGAACCAGGCCACCCAGGAGAACCTGGCCAAACTGGAGGCTCGTGGCTTTACCGTGGTGGCGCCGGCCCACGGCCGCCTAGCCTCGGGCCGGGTGGGCCGGGGGCGCCTGGCCGAACTGGAGAACATCCTCGGCACCATTCGGCAGGTGCTGGGGCAACACGGTGACCTGGCCGGCCGGCAGGTGGTGGTGACGGCGGGGGGCACCCAGGAGCCGGTTGACCCCGTCCGCCACCTGGGTAACCGTTCCTCGGGCAAGATGGGGTACGCCCTGGCCGAGGCCGCCCGGGACCGGGGGGCCAGGGTCAAGCTCATCGCCGCCCCGGTAGCCCTGGCCGACCCGGCGGGCGTCGAGGTAATTCACGTCCAGACCGCCGCCGAGATGAAAACAGCCGTGGACAGGGCGGTGAAGGGGGCCGACGCCCTCATCATGACGGCGGCGGTGGCCGACTACCGGCCGGAAGAGGCCGCCCCCGCCAAGATTAAAAAGGAAAACCAGGAGCTGACCCTGAAACTGGTGCGGACACCGGATATCCTGACCGAGGTCAGGGGCAAGTTCATCCGGGTGGGCTTCGCCGCGGAAAGCGATAACCTGCTGGCCAACGCCCGCCAGAAGCTTCATAAAAAGCAGCTTGACATAATAGTCGCCAACGACATCACCGCCGCCGGCAGCACCTTCGGCAGCGACACTAATCAGGTAACCCTGATTGACCGTGAAGGCAAGGTGGCGGAGCTGCCCCTGCTCAGCAAGCGAGAGGTGGCCGAAAAGATACTGGACCGGGTGGTGGGGCTTTTAACCCATAAATCAGCCGTCATTTCAGTAAAGGACTACTGGATAAAGCACCGCCGGATACAGATTCCATTGTCTGACCGGAAGGGGCTGCCGCTGACTTCCAGTAATAAGTTTGAGCTGGTGACCGATGCCGGCACCATTACCACCAAACTGGCCCGGGGGGGACAGGTCTGGCTGGGGGTGGGCAAGTGGTTCCAGGCCCATCCCGAACTCAAGGCGGGCGACCGGCTGGTCATCACCGTGGTCAAGCCGGAGAAACGCTACCGCCTGGAGATAGTGAAGGGTTAAATCCATCCCCCTGGCCCCCTTCCCTTAAGAAGGGAAGGGGGGAGAAGGCTAGGGAGGGGCAACATCCCTCTCTAAAACTCTCCTCAATATTGGGGATATGTGAAAGCAGCGGTAAGGGAAAGGTAACACTTTCCCCTGAGCCCCTGATATTGGGGCCAACATAACCGGGGAGTTAAAGAGGGGCGGAGCCCCTCTTAAGCAAGGGGATACAGGGGATAGGGTTCCCCCTAAACAATTACTAGAAAGGTAATCATGGCAGCAGCACCGGATGCGCAAGACGAGATGCCCAGGGCCTACGAGCCGGGCCAGGTAGAGACCAGGTGGTACCAGTTCTGGATGGACAAGGGGTACTTTACCCCCCAAATAGACCCTGAAAAGAAACCCTTCGTTATCATCATGCCGCCGCCCAACGTCACCGGCGAGCTGCACATCGGCCACGCCCTGACCGCCACCCTGGAAGACATCATGGCCCGCTGGCACCGCATGAAGGGCGAGCCCACCCTGTGGCTGCCCGGTCTGGACCATGCCAGCATCGCCGCCCATGTGGTGGTGGAGCAGCAGCTGGCTAAAGAAGGGCTTAGCCGCTACCAGCTGGGCCGGGAGAAGTTCCTGGAGCGGATGTGGCAGTGGGCCGACAGCTGCCGGGGCACCATTACCCGGCAGCACCAGCGGCTGGGGGTATCCTGTGACTGGAGCCGGGAGCGCTTTACCCTGGACGAGGGGCCGCAGACGGCGGTGCGCACCGCCTTCGTCCGCCTCTACGAGAAGGGCCTCATCTACCGGGGAGAGCGCATCGTCAACTGGTGCCCGCGCTGCGTCACCGCCCTCTCTGACCTGGAGGTGGACCACAAAGACCTGCCCGGCCACCTGTGGTACGTCCGCTATCCCCTGGCCGATAATGACCAGGAATACGTCACCGTGGCCACCACCCGCCCGGAGACGATACTGGGCGATACCGCCGTGGCGGTCAACCCCGGGGACAAACGGTTCAAGTCTCTAATCGGGAGACAGGTGGTGCTGCCCGTGGTCAAGCGGCTTATCCCCATCGTGGCGGATGATGCCGTTGACCCGGCCTTCGGCACCGGGGCGGTCAAGATTACCCCGGCCCACGACCCGGTGGACTTCGAGGTGGCCCAGCGGCACGGTCTGCCCCTGATTAACATCCTTAACCAGGACGCCACCATGAACCAGAACGCCGACCCCTACGCCGGCATGGACTGCTTCGCCTGCCGCGAGACCATCCTAGCCGACCTCCAGAAAGAGGGCCAACTGGTCAAGGTGGAGGACTACGCTCACTCGGTGGGGCACTGCCAGCGCTGCCAGACGGTGATCGAGCCGCTGGCCAGCCAGCAGTGGTTCGTGGAGATGGCCCCCCTGGCCAGACCGGCCATAGAGGCGGTCACCAGCGGGCGCATCACCATGCTGCCGGAGCGCTTCACCAAGGTCTACCTCAACTGGATGGAGAACATCCGTGACTGGTGCATCAGCCGCCAGCTGTGGTGGGGCCATCGCATCCCGGTGTGGTACTGCCGGGACTGCGGCGAGGTAATGGTGAGCATGGAGGAGGTCACCACCTGCCGGAAGTGCCGGTCCGGCAATGTGGAGCAGGACCCGGACGTGCTGGATACCTGGTTCAGCTCGGGGCTGTGGCCCCACTCCACCCTGGGCTGGCCGGACGATACCGAGGACTTCGGCTATTTCTACCCCACCACGGTGATGGAGACCGGCTACGACATCCTCTTCTTCTGGGTGGCCCGGATGATCATGATGGGGCTGGAGGACACCGGCGATATCCCCTTCGAGACTGTCTACTTCCACGGCCTGATACGTGACGAGAAGGGGGAGAAGATGAGCAAGCTCAAGGGTAACGTG
>JAZDIY010000158.1:0-2824 GCA_043804445.1 Chloroflexota bacterium
GGGTGCTGGCACAGCAGCCGGGCCAGCTCCACCCCGGCGTAACCGGTCACGTTGATGATACCGACTCTGGTCTTGCTCATCAGACTAGCACCTCTCACCAATAACTTCCAGGGTGATAATACCCCACACCAGCCTTCGGTAAGACCTCATTCCGATCCCCATGCTCTCCAGAAGCCAACCGGCTCAAGCTTTATTGTATCATACCATAGTCCAGCCTCGGTAACCCACCGGCCCGCCGGTGCCACCACCCCGCCGCAGAGCCGGCCGGTTTACCGTATGCGGCAACCTGTGCTATATTAATGGCAGGAGACGGAGTTATGTCCAAGATATATCTGATTGACGTTACCAACCGGGACGGGGTACAGACCGCCAAGCTCGGCCTCTCCAAGCTGGAAAAGACCATGATGAACCTGTACCTCAACGAGATGGGCATCTTCCAGTCCGAGTTCGGCTTCCCCAACACCCGGCACGAAAGCCTCTACCTGCAGGCTAACCTGGAGCTGGCCGAGATGGGTGTCCTTAAGCCGATGCGCCTGGGGGGATGGATAAGGGCCATCGTGGCCGATGTGGAGACCACCTACCGGCTGGTGCCCAAAATCGAGCACCTCAATCTCTCCATATCCACCTCAGACCAGATGATTGACGGCAAGTTCCAGGGGAAAAAGACCCGGGATGACATCATCCGTGACATGACCGAGGCGGTTGACGCCGTCCGGGCCCGGGGTGCCTTGAGCATCGGGGTCAACGCCGAAGATGCCTCCCGCACCGACGTAGCTTTCCTGGTACAATTCGGCCAGGCTGCTAAAGAGCACGGCGCCGACAGGTTCCGGTACTGTGATACCCTCGGCTACGATAACCCCTTCACCATCTACGATACCGCCAGGGTGCTGGCCGAGAAGGTGGGGTTGCCTATTGAGCTGCACTGCCACGGTGACCTGGGCATGGCGGTGGCCAACTCCCTGGCCGGGGCCAAGGGGGTGCTGGACGGCGGCCAGGATGCCTACATCAACACCACCGTCAATGGCATCGGGGAGAGGGCGGGCAATGCCGACCTGGTGGCGGTAACCCTGGCGATAACCAAATCAAAGGGGTTCCACGACCGGTATCAGCTGGGCCGGCCGATAAGACCGGCCCGGGCCACCAAGATAGCCGAGTTTGCCAGCTATGCCTTCGGGGTGCCCATCCCCATCAACCAGCCGGGGGTGGGGGCCAATGCCTTCGCCCATGCCTCCGGTATCCACGCCGACGGCGTGCTCAAGGACCCGGAAAACTACGAGCTGTACAGCTTCCGGGAGCTGGGCCGGGGCAAACCCAAGTTCGTGGAAACCGGCCGCCAGATTATCGCCGGGGAATACAGCGGCATCTCCGGTTTCAGCCACGTCATGGGCCAGATGAAGATGTCCTTCCGCGACAAAGAAGAGGCCAACCAGGTCCTGGAGCTGGTCCGGTACGCCAACGTCGAGTCCCAAAGCCCCCTGGTGGAAGACGAGCTGCTCTTCATTGCCAAGTATCCCCAGATTGCCAAAAAGCTGCTCACCCTGAACCCGCTGGGCTAGCCAGGGGCAACGGATACCCGGCCAGGCCCCTCAAGTCAGGCGAAATACATGACGGCAACCAAGCGAGGCATTTAACCGTGAACCACCAGCCACCACCGATGACGCGCAAGGCCATCGGCCTGGTCCGCAACGGGGCCAGCCAGCGGCCGGAGCCGGGCTGGAGCCGGGTGGTCTCCGAGATTGTGATTGACCCCTCCCTGGCTGAGGCCCTGGACAACCTGGAGGAGTTCTCCCACATCATCGTGCTCTACTGGATGAACCAGGCGATGACGGACGGCGAGCTGACCGTTAAAACCCACCCCATGGGGAAAAAAGACCGGCCCCTGGTGGGGCGCTTCGCCACCCGCTCACCCCACCGGCCCAACCCGGTGGGCAAGACAGTGGCCCGGCTCCTCCGGCGCCAGGGCAACGTGCTGACGGTTGAAGGGCTGGACGCTTTTGACGGCTCGCCGGTCATCGACATCAAGCCCTACCTCCCGGGCTATGACTCGGTGGCCGATGCCAGGGCGCCGGAATGGATGACCCGGTACTAGGCCCGGCCCTGCGGGACGTCTACCTCCGCCTGATGGCCCGCTACGGCCCTCAAGCCTGGTGGCCCGCCGAGACCCCCTTCGAGGTCATGGTGGGGGCCCTCCTCACCCAGTCGGTGGCCTGGAGCAACGTAGAGAAGGCCATCGCCAGCCTGAAGGCCGCCGGGGCGCTGTCGCCCCCGGCCCTGCGCCGCCTGCCTTCTGAGGAGCTGGCCCGGCTCATCCGGCCCTGCGGCTACTACCACGCCAAGGCCGTCAAGCTCAAGGCCCTGGCCCGCTGGCTGGGGGAAGACTGCGGCGACGACCTGGCACGCCTCTTCGCCCGCCCCGCCGACCGCCTCCGCCGGGAGCTGCTGGCCCTGCACGGGGTGGGCGAGGAGACCGCCGACTCCATGATACTGTACGCCGCCGGCCAGCCGGCCTTCGTCATCGACGCCTATACCCGGCGCATCCTCCAGCGCCTGGGGCTGGCCCCGGACGCAGACAGCTACGCCGCCTACCAGGGCCTCTTCCGGGACAACCTGCCTGCCGACGCCCGCCTCTTCAACGAGTACCACGCCCTGCTGGTGCACCTGGGCAAAGAGGTCTGCACCAAAAAACCCACCTGCCCCCGGTGCTGCCTGGCCGACCGCTGCCCCGGCCGCCAGACCCCCCACCCTTGACGCTTATCGCCGGACTGGTTTAACATGGGTCTTAGCCATTCCGCTAACCGAAAGAGGTATCATCATGGACGAAAAG
>JAZDIY010000159.1:0-3157 GCA_043804445.1 Chloroflexota bacterium
GGTCACCTAATCATGTTCGTACTGGGTACCGCCGGGCACATCGACCACGGTAAATCGGTGCTGGTGCAGGCCCTCACCGGCATTGACCCCGACCGGCTGCGTGAGGAGAAGGAGCGGGGCATGACCATCGACCTGGGTTTCGCCTGGATGACCCTGCCCGGCGGCCAGGAGGTGGGCATCGTCGATGTCCCCGGTCACGAGACCTTCATCAAGAACATGCTGGCCGGGGTAGGCGGCATTGACCTGGCCCTGCTCATCGTGGCCGCCAACGAAGGGGTGATGCCCCAGACGCGGGAGCACCTGGCCATCCTGGACCTGCTGGAGATACCGCAGGCGGTGGCCGTCATCACCAAGAAGGACCTGGTGGACGACGAGTGGCTGAGCCTGGTGAGGATGGAGGTGGAGGAACTGCTCCAGCCCACTACCCTGGCCGCGTCTCCCGTCGTGGCCGTCTCCGCCGTCACCGGCGAGGGTATGGCGGAGCTGACCGCCGCCATCGCTGCCCGGCTGGCCTCGGCGACACCCCGCCCCGACCTGGGCCGCCCCCGGCTGCCCATCGACCGGGTATTCACCATCGCCGGCCCCGGCACCATCGTCACCGGCACCCTGATTGACGGCTCGCTCCAGGTGGGGCAGGAGGTAGAGATTGTCCCGGCGGGGCTGAAGTCCCGCCTGCGCGGGCTGCAGACCCATAAAGCCCGCCTCGATACCGCCTGGCCCGGCAGCCGGGTGGCCGCCAACCTGGTGGGGGTAACCACCGCCCAGCTGCAGCGCGGTGACGTGGTCACCCGGCCGGGCTGGCTGCTCCCCCGCACCATGCTCACCGCCCGGCTCCACCTGCTCCCCTACCTGCCGCGTCCCCTGCGCCACAACGCCACCCTGAGCTTTTTTACCGGGGCGGCGGAGGCCCTGGCCCGGGTGCGCCTGCTGGAAGCCGAGGCGCTTGCCCCCGGGGAGACGGCCTGGGTGCAGCTACGGCTCGACCGGCCGGTAGCAGCGGTACGGGGCGACCGCTTCATCCTGCGCTCGCCCGACGATACCCTGGGCGGCGGTAAAATCGTCGACACCCAGGCTAAACGGCAGCGACGCTTCCGTCCCGAGGTCATCCACCGGCTACAGGTCGCCGCCGAGGGCACCACCGAGGAGGTCATCGTGGCCCGCCTGGAGACGAAACAACCCCTGCCGCTGGCCTCCCTCCTGGCCCGGGGCGATCTGCCCGCCGCTGAAGTCCCGCCCGCCATAGCCAGCCTCGTCCAGCAGGGCAGGCTAATCAAGGTAGGCCAGGGCGATACCGCGCTGCTTTTCACCGGTGCCGGCTGGGAGCGCCTGAAGCAGCAGGCGGCCGCCGTTGTCCGGGACTACCACCACCGCTTCCCGGCCCGCCCCGGTATCCCCAGGATGGAGCTGACCAACAAACTGGGCACCGGGGCTGACGCCCCGCTTATCCTGCAGCGGCTGGCTGAGGAGGCGGTACTGGTGGTGGAAGGCCCGACCGCCCGCCTGCCCGAACACCAGGTACGGCTTACCCCGGCCCAGCAGGCGAAGATTGACGCCTTTCTGAAATCCCTGGCCGCCAGCCCCTACGCCCCACCCAGCGAGCTCATCCCCGAGCCTGACCTGCTCAACCCGCTGGTGGCGCGGCGCCAGGTGGTAAAACTGAGCGAAGGCGTCGTCCTGGCCGCCGCTACCTACGACCAGATGGTCACCCGGGTAACGGCCCGCCTGAAGGCAGAGGGTAAAATCACCCTGGCCGAGGTGCGGGACATGTTCCAGACCAGCCGTAAGTACGCCCAGGCCTTCCTGGAGTACCTGGACGGCCAGCAGATTACCCGCCGCGCCGGCGACGAGCGGGTGCTACGCTAGTCTAGCTGTCCGGCGTGTCCTGGGACAGATTACTCTCCACGTCCTGTTTAGCGAGCTTAGCCAGATAAATCAGGAACTGGTTTGAGGATATCTCGATAACCTTATTCAGGTTAGCCAGACTTAGCTCCGGTTGTTCCCCCGCAAAATAGACCACCGCCCGATTGTAATAGGCGACGTCCAGCCGGGGGTCAAGCTCAATGGCCTTATTGAATTCCGCCAGGGCGGTCTGGTTCTGGTCTCTACTGATGTAAATCAGGCCCCGGTAGTTGTAGGCCTCCGCCAGCTTATCGTCAAGCTCAATAGCCTTGTCCAGGTTGGCCATGGCCAGTTCCAGGTCACCCGTCTTGAAATAGGAAAACCCCCGCTGGCTGTAAGCCAGGGCGAACCCGGGGTCAAGCTCAACGGCCTGACTGAAATCGGCAATGGCCCGGTCGTAATCAGCCTGATTACCGTAGGCAATACCCCGCTTGATATGGGACTCAGCCGACCCGGGGGCCAGCTCAAGGGCCTGGTTATACTCGGTAATCGCCTCGTCCCACATCGCCTGCTGGGCATAGGTATTACCCTGGTTCAGGTGCTCCCGCGCCGGGTTGGCGCATCCCAGCAGCAGCAGCGTGACCGTAACGAGGATGGGAAACAGCCCCTTTCGTCCACCGCTCAATCTTGGCTCACCTCCTAAAGCACTGCAACGTGATTTTATTATAAAGTCACCAGGGGCGGTTGGCTGCGACCTTTATCACAGACAGCCGGCAGCAGGAGGCCATACGGACGACGGGTAAGACGGCCACCGGGCGTCTGGAAGCAGCCAGCGGCTGGAGATGGGTCTAACCGGGGCGGGGCTCCCGAACACGGTGAGATGCCCCCGACGGATTTGAGGGCTTTAGCCGGTATTCAGCAACCCCGGGCGGGGTAACCAGCTAGCGGGGGGCAGTCGGTACCAGCACCTGTTCGCCGTACTGGCTGACCATGCCCGCCAGAATCCGCTCTGCCGGCTGGCCGTTAGCCACCTTCTGCTCAATCAGGGCCATCATCTGCCCGGCGAAATCACAATCGCAGGCGCTCAAGACCTCGCTGCACTCACCGCACTGACATATCAGCCCTCTAGATATGGCACTGGCCAGCGCCGAGGTTGAGCCACCGCAGGCCGCCAGCAAGGGCATCAGTATTACCAGCACTAACCAAAACCGGCGTTTCATAAATATTCCTTACTCCCTGATGTTACTGATAAAATGATACCACATGAGATTCAACGATGGCAAAGCGGTGGCGGGAGCGCATGGGAGTCGAACCCACC
>JAZDIY010000160.1:0-4181 GCA_043804445.1 Chloroflexota bacterium
CGATGTACCCCTCCGTCTCGAGGTCGGCGATAATCTTATGCACCGTCCGCTCGGTGAGGTTGACCGCCTGGGCAATCTCCCGGGCGGTGCTCTGCGGGCCCTTGGAGACGTGGGCCAGTACCAGGCCGTGGTTAGTGATAAAAGTCCACTCTGGCATCTTGCCAACACCCCCCCGTAAGACACTTGACAGATTACCGGAATAAGGTCATAATTTTCCTGAAATATATATCACTATTCACAATTCAGGACTTTAGCCAGCACTACGCTACCAAGATAGCAGACGGAAAGGGAAAAAGCAACCCCCCGTCAAGCCAGTTTTGGCATCACAAGGAGGTAAGTCCCGTATGTTCTGGAAAAAGGCACCCAAGGCGGAAGCAGGGACACCGGCAGCCCCCGAAGCCGAGAAGCTACCGGGTCCCCGGGAGATCCCGGAAGCAATCGGCCGATACCTGGTAACCGAAAAGCGCCAGGACCCGGACTGGGTATGGCACCTGAAGGCGGTGTTACGTAAGAGCCCGCAAAACGGGAAAGAGGCTTACGACTTTCGTATCTTTGATGCCGCCAAGGTGGCCGCCCAGAAGATAAAGGTACAGGACTACAACTCGCTCGATGGCCATCCGGAGTTGGTCCTCTTCCAGGGCTGGTTTGACCGCAAATCAATGCGGGTAACCATAGTCGAGAAGACAGCCGCCTGAAGCCCGGCTGGTGCCGCTGACCGGTCAGCGCCGGTTAGGCCTCCACGGGTGGGGAGAAAGGTAGCCTTTCTCTCCGCCGATTTGTTGGGAGGAGGTTCTCACGCCGTCTTTTTTCGTGGTATAATGCCCCCGAGAAAAGATGAACGCCGAGCTATCCCCCGCTGAAGTGGTCATCAAGGAGCACCCCCGGATTACCCTCTGGCTGGAGGGCTCCGAGGTAAAGGCGGGCGGCAACCTGGTGCTGACCAACCGGCGGCTGGTCTTTCTAAAGCAGGTAGAGCTGACCCCGGTCAAGGCAGCCGAGCTGCAGAAGCTATCCCGGGAAAACAACACCAGCGAGCTGATAAAGTACGCCCTCTCCCTGAACAAGAATAACTTCCAGCTCCCCCTCTCTTCAATCGTATCGGTGAAAACCGGCGGCTTCTTCACCTTCCCCCGCTTCAACCTGTGCCTGCGCCTTACCTACCGCAGCCCCGGCAAAAAGCCGAAGCGGCTGACCTTCCTCTTCCAGACCGCCTTCATCCGGGTACTGTTCCGGTCCGAGCCGCTGACCATGGAGTGGGTCAGGGCGGTAAAGAAGGCGGCCAAGGCCAGCCGAAAACTGGCCGCCGGCCAGTAACCGGGAGGTGCTTAAAGATGAGTCCGAGACCGTCCCCGACCGACCCGCAGATTAAGGAAATGCCCGCACAGAAGATGGCGGTGGTCCACGCCCGGGGGGCCCCGGACCAGGTCTTCCCCGCCTTCATGCCGGCCCTCTACGGGGCCGTCTACACGCTGAAGTTTGACCTCAAGAAACAGGGACGGCCCACCTTCAAGGTAAGCGGCCTGCGCGCCCGCTACCCGGACGCCCACCTCGTCCCCCGGGAGGAATGGACGCACCGGCTGGGGCTGCCCATCCCCGAGGACACCGCTGCCCTGCCGCAAAAGGTGCCGGCTATCGAGGTCAAGGTTGAGCGGTGGCAGTACGGGACGGTAGCCCAGATTCTCCACCTGGGGCCTTACGACCAGGAAACGCCTACCATCGCCCGCCTGCAACGGTTCATTGCCGATAGCGGCTACGAGATTGCCGGCGACCACGAGGAGGAATACCTTACCCGCCCCGACGCCAAGGTCATCAAGACCATCATCCGCTACCCTGTCAGGAGAAGAGGGCAGGTATGACCGCAAAGCCGAAGGACAGCACCGTCCGGCTGCGCGGGGTGGTCACCCGGGGTCTGGGCGAGGCAGGGGGCTTCACCGAGATTCCCTGGGTGAAGAAGCAGTTCACCGAGATACTGGGGATCAAGCCCTACCCCGGCACCTTCAACGTTACCGTGCTGCCCCAGGACCGGGCACGGCTGGATGCCGTCCGGCGGGCGCAGGGGGTGGCAATCACCCCGGAGGACCGGAACTTCTGCGCCGCCACCGCCCTCCACGTCTCGGTGGGCGGCAAGGTGCGTGGGGCCGTGGTGATACCGCTGGTGGCCGATTACCCGGCGGACAAGCTGGAGATTATCGCCGCCGAGAACATCAAGCAGGCCCTGGCCCTTGAGGACGGCGACACGGTAACGGTAGCCATCGAGCTTTAGAGGCTGGCCGAGGCCTCGTTGAGCATGGCTACCAGCTTTTCCCTGAGCTCAGGCTCCAGCACCCGGTTGCCCCATTCCAGGGCCCGCTTCAGCACCGGCAGCAGGACGGGGGCAATCTCTTCCTTGACCGCCGGCGACAGGTTGGCGTACATCCGGGTGAGGTTATCCACCCAGTTGTCCAGCGGCTCCACCTTGCGCCGGTGGTAAAGGTACCCTTCCAGTGACCCCGCCTTGGCCGCCAGCAGAAAAATCTCCTGAGTCGGTAGCTTCATCTCTCCCCCCTTCGATTAGGCTTTACCCCGGCCAGGACGGCGTCCAGCTGCCGGCTGAGACCGGGGAGATTATCGAAGATAAAGTCCGGCGACTCCGCCGCCAGCCCCTCACGGGAGCTGACGCCGCCGGCGATGGCCACCGTCCTCACCCCGGCGGCCTTGCCCGCCCGGATATCCGCCCGGGAATCACCCACCAGCAGGGCCTCCCCCGGCGCTACCGCCAGCTGCTTCAGGCAGGCCAGTACGCCGTCCGGGGCCGGTTTGCGGGGCAGGTCGGCCGCCGTCACCACGGCATCCACCATGCCGCCGATGTGCAGGCGCTCCAGCTCGGCCCATACCTTCTGGACTGCCACGGTGCGGCTGGTCACCACCCCTAATTTCAGCGGCCGTTCCTTGAGGCGGGCCAGCAGGGCCGCCGCCCCGTCTTCCAGCACGGTCTCCTCAGTACACCGGGCCAGGTACTGCTCCTTGATGGCCAGCATGATGTCGGCCGGCCGGGCCGGGTCCGCCCCGCCGCTCAGCCCGGTATAGGTCCCGGTAAGGATGTCGGCCAGGGGAGTGCCCCGGTTCATCCAGCCCATCAGGACGTCCCTGGTTACCGGCGGGAGGTGGAAAGCGGCTACCCCGTCATTGAACGCCCCCCAGAGGGCATCGAGGGAGTCGACCAGGGTACCGTCGAGGTCAAAGATTACCGACTTAATCATGCCCGTCCATCGGCTGAGCTGGCCTCCGGTCCGGCGGCAGCTCCATGTCGGGGTGGTACCGCCTCACCTCCCACTCCTTGAGGCACTGGAGCACCTCGTTATCGCTGGGGTCGTACCAGTTACCGTAGAACCCGGCCACGGAGAAACCGGGCATGTAGCCGGTAACCACGGTGACCACCCGGTCCGCCGTCTTGGCCAGCTCTTTTACCGCCGCCGCCGAGCCCACCGGGGCCGCCGCAATCACCTTCCGGGGGTGCCGCCGGCGTACCGACTCCACTGCCGCCATCATGGTATAGCCGGTGGCCAGGCCGTCATCCACGATGATAACCGTCTTATCGGTGACCCGGGACAGGGGCCGGTCCCGCTGGTAGAGCAGGGTGCGCTGGCGGATATCGGCCCGGACCTTGCTCACCTGATAGTTAACCTGGTGCGGGGTCAGGCCGGCCCGCTTGACCAGGTCGTCATTGAGGATAACCGCCCCGTCATCGGTGACCGCCCCGAAACCGGCCTCGGGGCTCAGGGGGAGGGGTATCTTGCGGGAGATGACCAGCCCCAGCTCGGCCTGGAGGACGATGGCCACCTCCAGGGCGACGGGCACACCGCCGTTGGGGATGGCCAGCACCACCACCGGCTGGTTCCGGTACTCGGCCAGCGCGGCCGCCAGCTGCCGCCCGGCATCATGCCGGTCGGCAAAGGCTACCGGTCCATGGCTCAATGGCACCTTTCGGTCTCTCCCGCTTTCGGAGTCTCTAATCGCGGCCAACCAGGGTTATCATAGCTCAAAACGGCCGCCCCGTCCAGCCTCACCCCCCGGTCTAGGTTATCAGCCGGAACTGGCCCACGTCCACCAGGCCCATATCGGTCAGCCTGAGCTCGGGGATGACCGGCAGGGCCAGGAAGGAGAGGGTGGCCCAGGGCGAGGGCAGGGTGCACCCCAGCCCC
>JAZDIY010000161.1:0-2734 GCA_043804445.1 Chloroflexota bacterium
GGGGAAGCTCTACCCGGTAAACCAGCACGGGGGCGAGGTGTACGGCATGAAGTGCTACTCCAGCCTGCGGGATATCCCGGGGCCGGTGGACTTTGTCATCTCGGCGGTACCGGCCCACTACACCCCGCAGCTGGTCACCGACAGCGCCGCCAAAGGGGTAAAGGCCATCCAGATGTTCACCGCCGGTTTCTCCGAGAGCGGGGACGAGACAGGGAAACAGCTGGAGCAGCAGGTGCTGGCCCTGGCCCGCCAGCACGGCATACGGATTATCGGACCCAACTGCATGGGGCTGTACTGCCCCAAAACCCGGTTGACCTTCCACCAGGGCCTGCCCGCCGAGGCCGGGGCGGTGGGCTACATGGTCCAGAGCGGGGGTAACGCCATCTTCGGTATCCGGGAGGGCGATAGCCGGGGCATCCACTTCAGCAAGGTCATCAGCTACGGTAACGCCATTGACCTCGACGAGAGCGACTATTTGGACTACCTGACCGATGACCCCGACACTAAATTGATCGCCGCCTACATCGAAGGGGTAAAGGACGGGCGGCGCTTCATGGAGGTGCTGCGGCGGGCGGCCCGCACCAAGCCGGTGGTGGTCTATAAGGGCGGGATTACCGAGACCGGCATGAGGACGGCGGCCTCCCATACCAGCTCTATCGCCGGCCATGGGCACATCTGGCAGGCCCTGCTGGCCCAGATGGGGGCCATCCAGGTGGGCAGCATCGAGGAGCTTAACGATTTGCTGCTGCTCTTCACCTATACCACCCCCCCGCGCGGCCGGAACACGGCCATCATCGGCATGGGGGGTGGGGCCAGCGTTCACGCCGTCGATGCCGCCGCCCAGGCCGGTCTGGTCATCCCCGTCTTTCCCGATGAAATCAGGCAGCGGCTGAAGGCCGTCTTCGGCTCGGGGGCGGGGAGCATCTTTACCAACCCGCTGGACATGTACGCCTTCTACCGGCGTGAGCTTATCCAGCAGACCATCCAGACCGTGGCCGAAAGCGACCGCTTTGACCTGCTCATCCTGCACCTGCCGCTTGACATCTATATCCCGATTACACCCCAGTCCCATACCCTGGGCCCGTACGTGGAGTCCATCATCAACCTGAAGGAGGCCATCAAGCGGCGCACGGTGGTGGTGCTGCACTTCATCACCTCGGACAAGTCCAAGCAGCTGGCCCACGAGGCCCAGTCGGCCCTGCACCGGGCCGGCTTTCCCATCTTCCCCTCGGTCAGCCGGGCCGCCGGGGCCCTGGACAAATTTATCAAGTACCACCAGCGGCAAGGCTAGTCCCGGGCAAACTCCCGGCGCAGCCGCTCGGTGCGAAGGCATATCATGGTGGGGCGGCCGTGGGGGCAGGTGTGGGGGTTGGCCGTCTGTTCCAGCTGCCGGATTAGCTCCCTCATCTCGCTGTCGGCCAGGGTTTGTCCCGCCCTGACCGCCCCGTGGCAGGCCAGGGAGAAGACCGCCTTCTCCTCCCAGCCAGTTCTCTCCCCTTCCGCCAAGGCACCGAGCAGCTCGCCCAGCGCCCCCCTCCAGTCTTTCTGGTAGAGCAGGCCGGGGACCGCCCGCACCAGATAGGTGCGCTCCCCGAAAGGCTCCAGCTGGAAGCCGAACGGGGCCAGTTCCCGGTGGCGTAGCCGCAGCACCTCGTCCTGTTTGAGGCTGACCTCGCAGGGCACCGGTTCCAGTAGCCCCTGTACCTCCAGCCCCCGCTGTGCCCGCTCCTGCTCAATTTTCTCCGTCAGGACGCGCTCGTGGGCGGCGTGCTGGTCAATCAGGTAGAGACCGTCAGGGCCCTCAGCGATGATGTAGCTGTTCTGGAGCTGCCCGATAAGGCGCAGCACCGGCAGGGCCGTGGCCGGGATGATGGCCGGAGCTGCAGGCGATGTCTCGTGGTGGCGGTCGGTGGCTGACGGCCACTGCCACGGTGCCGTCGGCGACGGCGCCCCGTAGGCGGCGGCGACCTCCTCGATGCGGGGGACGGGGGCGGCGGCCAGCAGGGTCTGCCGCACCGCTCGCTGCACCGCCCCGAAGACGGCCGATTCGTCCCGGAACTTTACCTCCAGCTTGGTGGGGTGGACATTAACATCCACCTCGTCCGGGGGGACGGTCAGATTGATGACCGCCACCGGGTGCCGGTCCACCGGCAGCAGGCCCCGGTAGGCCTCCTCCACTGCCCGGGCCAGCAGGCGGCTGTTTACCCAGCGCCGGTTGACGAAGAGGCTGAGGTAGCCCCGCCGGCCCCGGCTTACCTCCGGCGGGCCGATAAGGCCATCCACCTTAATGGTATCGCGTGGAGCCCCACCCCGCCAGCCGGCCCCGGTAATCTCCAGCATGCCTCGGGCCACTTCCAGACCGTAGACGGCGGCGATACTGTCCGTCAGCCGGCCGCTGCCGCCGGTGCTCAGCGTGGCCCGGCCGTCCACCCGCAGGCTAAAGCTAACCTCGGGAAAGGCCAGGGCGTACTGGCTGACCACGTTGGCGATTTGGCTGTTCTCCGTGGCCGGGGACTTGAGGAACTTGAGCCGGGCCGGGATGCGGCGGAACAGGCCGGTAACGGTCACTGTGGTCCCCGGCGGGTGCCCCTGAGGGCCCTGGCTGACCACTGTTCCGTCCCGCAGGACGAGGCTGGTACCGCCCACCTCGGCGGCGGTGCGGGTGACCAGGCTGACCTCGGCCACCGCGGCGATGCTGGGCAGGGCCTCGCCCCGGAAACCAAAGCTGGCGATG
>JAZDIY010000162.1:0-2412 GCA_043804445.1 Chloroflexota bacterium
CTGCATCGGCTGCGGCCTGTGTGTTGAAGCCTGCCCCTTTCAGGCCATCTACATGGGCTACGCCTACGAGCGGGCCAGGTACCGGCGGCAGGATGTGGTACAGTCCGACGAGGGGTTGCTGGCCTCGGACGAGCGGCGCCCCAGCGGCTACATGTACCCGGAGATTGCCGCCAAACTACCCCGGCAGACGCTGCTGGTGGAAAAGATTGTGGAGAAGCCATAGTGGCCCTGGACATTACCTTCTGGATACTGGCGGCGGCAAGCGTGGTGACGGCCCTGGCGGTGGTATCGCTGAGCAACGTCTTCCGCGCCGCCCTGCTGCTGATGGTGTGTTTTCTGGCGGTGGCCGGTCTCTACGCCACCTTGAGTGCCGACTTCCTGGCGGTGGCCCAGATTCTGATTTACGTCGGCGGTATCTCGATATTGATTATCCTGGCCATCATGCTCACCCGGGATGTGCAGCGGGGCAGCCCGGCCAACCGGTTGCGGCTGCCGGCCCTGGTGGTGGTGGTGCTCTTTTTCGGGCTGGTTACCTTTGCCCTGGTGAGCAGCCCCTGGGCGGTGTCCGGGCAGGCCCCCCAGATGCCTACCACCGCCACCCTGGCGGACAAGCTCTTCGGCAGCGGCGGCTTTATCCTGGCGGTGGAGATTGCCGGCGTGCTGCTGCTGGCGGCGGTGGTGGGGGCTATCGTTCTGGTGAGGGAGAAGTAACGTAGTGTCAGTGGGTCTGGAGCATTACCTGGTACTCTCAGCGGTGCTGTTCTCCATCGGGCTCTACGGTGCCCTGATCAAGAAGAACGCCGTGGTCATCCTGATGTGCGTGGAGATTATGCTCAACGCGGTCAACATCGCCATGGTGGCCTTCTCCCGCTTCGTGGTGCCCACCCTGCTGACGGGCCAGGTGTTCGCCGTCTTTATCATGGTGGTGGCGGCGGCGGAGGCGGCGGTGGGTTTGGCCATCATCATCGCCGTTTACCGGCACCGGGAGACCATTGACGTTACCAAGATAGACCTGCTCAAGTGGTAAAAACTGAATAGGTGACCTATCCCCAGGGGGGTGAGGTTGAAGATAGTAAGGGTAATGAGATGTGGGTAGAGGTTAAAAAAGCGGGCAGCCTGATGCTTGCCGAGATGTGGAAGGAGTACCTCGAGGGCGAGGGGATACCGGCCCGTATCATGCCGTCCCAGGGCCTGCCCATCGGGCAGGAGCTGGCCGAGTACGGTATCCTGGTGCCTCAGGACAAGGAGCATGTGGTACAAGAGGTGTTGAGGAAGCTATAATGCCCTATCAGTTGGTCTGGACCATCTTTCTGCTGCCGGTGGCCTCCTTTATCATCGTTGCCTTTTTCATCCGGCCTTTCGTGCGGCGGGAGTCAAGGGTGGCCGGTTACATCACCATCGCCGCCCTGACCGGTTCTGCCGGGCTGTCCATCTGGACGCTGCTGGCGGTGATGGCCGCCCCGCACCACCAGATTGCCGTTCCGGACATCAGCTGGGTGGTCATCGAGGGCGTTACCATTCAGGTGGGGCTGCTGGTGGACGCCCTGACGGCGGTGATGCTGGTGGTGGTGACCGTGGTCAGCCTGATGGTGCAGATTTACTCCCAGGGCTACATGTCCGGGGACCCGGGCTACCACCGCTACTACGCCTGGATGTCCCTCTTTACTGCCTCGATGCTGGGGCTGGTGCTGGCCAGCAACCTGCTCTTCATGTTCGTCTTCTGGGAGATGGTGGGATTATGCTCCTACCTGCTCATCGGCTTCTGGTTCCACCGGCCTTCGGCGGCCAACGCCGCCAAGAAGGCCTTTATCGTGACCCGGCTGGGCGACTTCGGCTTCCTGGCGGCCATACTGGCCCTGTTCGCCCATACCGGCACCTTTGATATTACCCAGCTGCATGCCCTGGCCATCAGCGGGGCCCTGGCGGGCAGCCTGCTCACCTGGGTGGCCATCGGCATCTTTGCCGGGGCGGCGGGCAAGTCGGCCCAGTTCCCGCTGCACGTCTGGCTGCCCGACGCCATGGAAGGCCCTACCCCGGTGAGCGCCCTCATCCATGCCGCCACCATGGTGGCGGCGGGGGTCTTCCTGGTGGCCCGCATGTTCCCCCTGTTCGTGTTCTCGCTGGAGGCGATAAACGTGGTCGCCATCATCGGGGGTGTTACCGCTATCTTTGCCGCCAGCATCGGCCTGGTGATGACCGATATCAAGCGGGTGCTGGCCTACTCCACCATCAGCCAGCTGGGCTACATGATGCTGGGCCTGGGGGCGGGCAGCCTGGCCGTAGGCATCTTCCATCTGTTCACCCACGCCTTCTTCAAGGCGCTGTTGTTCTTAGGTGCTGGCAGCGTGAACCACACCACCGGCACCTTTGATATGCGGCTGATGGGGGGCTTACGCAAGGTGATGCCCTGGA
>JAZDIY010000163.1:0-3934 GCA_043804445.1 Chloroflexota bacterium
ATCTGAATTCAATAATAAGTTTCTAGCTACCGATGGCAAAATAGACTGGGATGCTTTGGTCAAGTTCAATTCCTCCACTCAGCAGAAAGCGTAACGAAATGGAAAAACTGTTCAAGCTGCGCGCCCGGCCCAAGCTCAAAACGCCCAACCTGATTGCCTGCTGGCCGGGCATCGGCAACGTCTCCCTCATCATTGCCGACTACCTGATGAAAAAGCTGGACTTCAAAGAGCTGGGGGAGATTGACGCCCCCTACTTCTTCGACCCCATCGGGGTGATGGTGGAGGACAACGTGGTGGAGGCGCCCCGCTTCCCGCAGAACCAGTTCTACTACTGGAAGAACAAAGAGGGGGAGCACGATATCATCCTCTTCCTCGGTGAGAACCAGCCCGCCGCCAAGGGGTACGAGCTGGCCAACTGCGTCCTGGACGTGGCCCTCAAGTTCCAGGCCCGGCGGGTCTACACCTGCGCCGCGGCGGTGACCCGTATCCACCACACCGAGTCGCCCCGCGTCTGGGGGGTGGCCACCAGCCAGCCGGTAACCCGGGACTTCCTGGGGTACGACCTGGTACAGCGGGGCAACCTCCAGATTGCCGGCCTGAACGGCCTGCTGCTGGGCGTGGCCAAGGAGAGAGACATCGCCGGGGTCTGCCTGCTGGGGGAGGTGCCCGTCTACGCCACCCGGGTGCAGAACCCCATGGCCGCCCTGGCCGTTATCGAGGTGCTCACCAAGATGCTGGGCATCGAGGTTGATACCACCGAACTGGGCCTGGCTGCCCTGGAGACCAGGGAGCGCATGAAGCAGATTGCCGCCGAGGCCATGGGCGAGTACATCGACCACTTTACCGAGCCTATCTGGGAACACGATGACGAGGAGGAGGACGACGAGGAGGACGACGAGGACTGATGGTATCACCGCCATCTATACCTATCGAGGAGATTATCACCGAGCTGGCGGACAGCGGTAAGCCGCTGGTCAATGCCCGGCTGAGCCAGCTCTCCAACCTGAGCCCCGCCGGGCTGGGCCAGCTGGCGCCGGCCTGGCCCGGCATCGAGACGGAGCGGCGGCGGCGGATAGTGAGCCGGATGGTGGAGCTGGCCGAGGATAACGTAGTGCTGGACTTTGACGGCATCTTCAAGCTCTGCCTCCGGGACAAGGACGCCGCCGTGCGCGGCCTGGCCATTGAAGGGCTGTGGGAAAACGAGGAGCCTTCCCTGATTAACCCCCTGATTGACCGGCTGGAACACGATGGCGCCGAGAGTATCCAGGCCGCGGCGGCCCGGGGGCTGGGCAAATTCGCCCTGCTGGCCGAATGCGGCCAGCTGCGGTCCGCCCACGCCACCCGGGTGCGGCAGGTGCTGCTGGCCACCGTCAATGACACCCAACGCCCCGACGAGGTGAGGCGGCGGGCCCTGGAAGCGGTGGCCCCCTACAGCCAACCCCGGGTGAAGCAGGCCATCCTCGATTTCTACCGGAGCCAGAACCCCAAATTCCAGGCCAGCGCCCTCTACGCCATGGGCCGGAACTGCGATGCCTCATGGCTGCCCGTCCTGCTCAAGGAACTGGCCAATAGCGATGCCGAAATACGCTATGAGGCCGCCACCGCCTGCGGTGAACTGGGCGAGGAAGAGGCGGTACCCCACTTGGCCCGCCTCACCGATGACCCGGACATTGATGTCCGCCTGGCGGCCATCCAGGCCCTGGGCAAGGTCGGCGGCGACCAGGCCCGGGCATCCCTGGAGAAACAGCGGGACGATACCAGCCGGGCGGTACAGCAGGCGGCCGAAGAGGCCCTGGGCGAGATGGAGGCCATGGGAAACCCGCTGTCCTTCCACATCACCTGAAGACCGGTATGATTACTGATACTGAAATCAAGCTGCGCCCTAAAGAACTGGCCGATGCCCAGAACGACTATCTCTGGCAGACCGACCCGGAGCTGGCCGGGCTCGACGCCAGCCCGCCGCTGACCATGTCCTTCCCCCAGTACCTGGCCGACTACAGCCGCGTCCTGCGCCACCCGTCTGCCCACCGGCGCTCGTTCGCCATCGAGACCCGGGACGGCCAGCACATCGGCAACTGCACCTACTACGGCATCGACCAAACCAGCGGTGAGACCGAGATGGGCATCATGATCGGTAACCGGGACTACTGGGACAAGGGCTACGGCACCCGCAGCGTCGCCGTCCTGCTGGAGCATATCTTCCGGCAGACCAAACTTAAACGCGTCTACCTGAAGACGCTGGAGTAAAACTACCGGGCACAAGCCTGCTTCCTCAAGTGCGGCTTCAGGCCGTGCGGACAGCTGGCCCGGGACGGGCACCGCTTCGTGCTCATGGAGATGGGGCGCCGGCAGTGGCCGGCACCACCGACGAAGGCAAAGAGGGGGTGAGGTCATCAGCAATTCACCGTTAGAGTGGCGGGGTAACCGCCTCCGCGTCCTGGACCAGACCCGGCTGCCGGGGGAAGAGGTGTACCTGGAGCTGGGCGACCACCAGGCGGTGGCCGAGGCTATCCTGAACCTGAGAATCCGGGGGGCCCCGGCCATCGGTGTGGCTGCCGCCTACGGCATGGCCCTGGGGGCCCTCAAAATCACCACCGGGAACCGGGCCGGGTTCCTGGCCCGGCTGGATGCCGTCCGGCAGACCCTGGCCGAGACCCGCCCCACCGCCCGCAACCTGTTCTGGGCCATCGAGCGATTGAACCGGGTGGCCCGGGCCGGCCCGGACACCGGAAAAATCAAGGCAGCCCTGGTGGCCGAGGCGGTCAAGCTACACGCCGAGGCGGTGGCCGCCGACGCCCGCTTGAGCCGCTACGGGGCCGAGCTGATAAAGGACGGGGCCACCCTGCTCACCCACTGCAATACCGGCACCCTGGCCACCGCCGGCTACGGCACCGCCCTGGGTGTCATCAAGTGGGCCCGGGAGCAGGGCAAGAACATCCGGGTCTTCGCCACCGAGACCCGCCCCCTCCTCCAGGGGGCCCGCCTCACCTGCTGGGAGCTTAAGCAGACGGACATCCCGGCCACCCTCATCACCGACTCCATGGCCGGTCATTTCATGCACCAGGGGGTGATTGATGCCGTCATCGTCGGGGCGGACCGGATTACCGCCAACGGCGATACCGCCAACAAAATCGGCACCTACACCCTGGCGGTGCTGGCCAGGGAGAACGGCATCCCCTTCTACGTGGCCGCCCCCACCAGCACCATCGACCCGGCGCTGGCCTCCGGGGGGGCCATCCGCATCGAGGAGAGAAGCCCGCAGGAGGTCACCCATATCCGGGGCTCGGCCATCGCCCCGGAGGGCTTTAACGCCGCCAACCCCGCCTTTGACGTTACCCCCCACCGCTATATCACCGCCATCATCACCGAGAAGGGTATAGTCCAGAAGCCATACGGGAAGGGGATTAAGGGCCTGCTCGGAGGGGACTAGCCTTTAGCGGTCTTTTTACTTAAACACTTTATGTGAACCTATCCCCCTGGCCCCCTTCCCTTGGGGGAATCGGTGAAGGGAAGGGGGAATTAAGGAAAGAGAGTGGTTGGCACCCCTCTCTCAAACTCTCCCCTCTTGGGGGTGAGGATAAGAGACAGGGAAAGAAAACCAGACAATAGAATGAATCAACGACTAGAGCGAACATTAATAATTATTGGAGCGCTTGTTGTCATTGGTCTGGCAATTGGGTTGCCTTTCCTTTCAAATCCTAGTGAACAGTTATTACCAAAGTTTGCCTTATCCCAACTAGCGTTTAGTGCAGTAGCTTTCTTAATAGTTTTTCTCACCTTATATTTCACAATAATACAGTTCCGTAAATCTATGGCTAAACCAGAGCTTGAAGTAATATTTACTACAACGAATAATAGCGAATGTTCTATAAATATACTGCCCAAGGAGGAAGATAAACAATACTTAAGACTATCTGTTGTTAACAAAGGAAAC
>JAZDIY010000164.1:0-2853 GCA_043804445.1 Chloroflexota bacterium
CCGGCCCAGGTCTTCCACGGTAACCGAGTCCAGCTTGCGGCCCACCTCCTCCGAGATTACCTTGCCGCCGGTGAGGATAGCCATATCCTCCAGCATGGCCTTGCGCCGGTCACCGAAGCCGGGGGCCTTGACCGCCAGCACGTTGATGGTGCCCCGCAGCTTGTTGACCACCAGGGTAGCCAGGGCCTCGCCGTCAACGTCCTCGGCCACGATAAGCAGGTTCTTGGATACCTGCAGTATTTTCTCCAGGGCGGGCAGGATATCGGCCACCGCCGAGATTTTCTTATCGGTAATCAGGATGTAGGGGTCGTCAATGACCGCCTCCATCCGTTCCGGGTTGGTGACGAAGTAGGCGCTGACGTAACCCCGGTCAAACTGCATCCCCTCTACGTACTCCGTCTCGTAGTGGATACCCTTGGACTCCTCCACGGTGATGACGCCGTCCTTGCCCACCTTGTCCATCACCTCGGCAATCAGGTCGCCGATCTCTTTGTCCACCGCGGTAATGGTGCCCACCTGGGCAATCTGCTCCTTGCCCTTCACCGGGATGGCCACCCGCTTCAGCTCGTTCACGATGGCGATGATGCCCTTCTCGATGCCCCGCTTCAACCCCAGGGCATCGGCCCCGGCCGCCACGTTCTTAAAACCGCCGCTGATGATGGCCTGGGCCAGCACGGTGGAGGTGGTGGTGCCGTCGCCGCAGGTGTCGTTGGTCTTGGTGGCTGCCTCCTTGACCAGCTGCGCCCCCATATTTTCAAAGGGGTCGGGCAGCTCAATGTCCTTGGCGATGGTAACGCCATCATTGATAATGGTGGGGGCCCCCCACTTCTTGTCCAGCACCACGCAGCGCCCCTTGGGGCCCAGGGTCACCTTGACGGCGTTAGCC
Source organism: Chloroflexota bacterium (assembly GCA_043804445.1). Lineage (GTDB taxonomy): Bacteria > Chloroflexota > Dehalococcoidia > Dehalococcoidales > JAZDIY01 > JAZDIY01. The sequence continues at coordinate 887 of JAZDIY010000164.1, forward strand.
AGGGTATCTACCCCTTTCTTCAGGGCCCGCCGTGCCTCCTCATCATATATAATCTGTTTGGCCATTTTTTCCTCCTTAAGTTTAAGCTATCCAGACTCTACTTGGTCTTTTTCGCCAGGACATCAGATTCACGCAAGATAATCAGCTCTTCGCCGTCAATCTTAATCTCCATGCCGCCGTACTTGGCGTAGATGACGACATCGCCCACCTTTACCTCCAGGGGTATCAGCTTGCCGTCATTGGTCCGCCGGCCCTCACCCACGGCCATCACCTTCCCCTCCTGGGGCTTCTCCTTGGCCGTATCCGGTATCACGATGCCGCTCCGGGTCACCTCCTCCTTCTCGCCGGGCTTAACCACCAGCCGGTCAGCTAATGGTTGCAGTTTGGTCGCCATATCAATTCTCCTTTCCCAAAATATATTAAGCGTGCACTGACTGAAGATATTAGCACTCTCGAGGGGAGAGTGCTAATAAACTCATGTTAGCGCAGAAAGGCCACCGCCCGCAACTTCACATTCGGTTGTAAAATCCAATAGTAGCCATTGTAACGCAACCTAATGGCATATTTCCCTCATTTACTCATCCATACTCATTAGTACACCCAATTTCATTATTGGTGATGTGTTATGGTGCCGGCCAGGTACCCGGGCATCTTGACACCCCGGCCCCCAGTCACTATGATACGGTACTACCGCCTTTCTCCAGACACAGGCCGGGAGGAAAACCATGACCGAAATGGAAGTCTACCACGGGGACATTACCCAGCTCGAGCTTGACGCCCTGGTCAACGCCGCCAACAACCAGCTCTGGATGGGCGGCGGCGTGGCCGGGGCACTGAAGAGGGCCGGCGGCCCGGAGATAGAGACCGAGGCGATGAGTAAAGGCCCCATCCCGGTGGGCGAGGCCGTGGTCACCGGGGCGGGCCGGCTGAAGGCCAGATACGTTATCCACGCCGCGGTGATGGGGCCCGACCTGAGGACCGACGCCGGGAAAATCCGGCAGGCTACCCGGAACGCCCTGCTCCGGGCCGAGGAGATGGGCATCAGGAGCCTGGCCTTCCCCGCCCTGGGTACCGGGGTAGGTGGCTTCCCGCGGTCAGCCTGCGCCCGGATTATGATTGACCAGGTACGCCAGCACCTGGCGGGCCCCACCGGGCTGGAAAGGGTGGTCTTCGCCATGTACGATGAGCCCGCCTACCATGCCTTCCGCGAAGCCCTTCAAGCACCCCCCACCCCCGGCCAGCCGCCTAGGCCAGCTTGAGGCCGGGGACCACGTCCAGATCCAGGCCCGCCGTCCGGCCCGCCTGCAGGCGGTAGTAGCCGGCGGCGGCAATCATGGCGGCGTTATCGGTACACAGGGCGGGGGGAGGCACCAGCACCGGCACCGGCGAGCTGGCCGCCAGCCGCTGGCGCAGCCACTGGTTGGCGGCCACGCCACCCACCAGCAGGACCTGCTTCACCCGGTACTCCGCGGCGGCAGCCACCGTCTTGGCCACCAGCACCGCCACCACCGCCTCCTGGAAGCTGGCGGCGGCATCGGCCACGGTAGGCCGCCCGTCGGGTGGCGCCCCGGCCAGGGCTACCCCCCCACCCTCCACCAGCCGGAACAGGGCCGTCTTCACCCCGCTGAAGCTGAAGTCAGGGCTCCCCTTCAGCCAGGCCCGGGGCTGGGGCAGGCAGTCTCTCCCCTCCCGCGAGGCCCGGTCCATGGCCGGGCCGCCGGGGTAGCCCAGGCCCAGTATCCGGGCGGCCTTATCAAAGGCCTCACCGGCGGCATCATCCCGCGTCCGCCCCACCACCACGTAGTCGCCGTGGCCCCGCATCAGCACCAGGTCACTGTGGCCGCCGGAGACGATGAGACACATCACCGGGAAAGCGATATCCCCCCCGGCCAGCCAGCTGGCGTAGATATGCCCCTCCCAATGGTTGACGCCGGTGAGCGGCCGCCGGTGTGACATGGCCAGGGCCT
>JAZDIY010000165.1:0-4778 GCA_043804445.1 Chloroflexota bacterium
CCCCTGCCCCCTTCCCTTCAGGGAAGGGGGTCTCTCTTTTTATAAAGAGGGGCGACGCCCTTCTCGGACTCCCTGACGGTGGCTTTTAGAGACCGGCCCTGGCTAACCTGGCCGCTATGGGGTGGTCAGGGACTGGAGGGCCCGGAGCACCGTTCCGTCCTCCTCGGGGAGGACGGAGCGGGGGTCCAGTAGCAGCATGTCATTATCAATCCGCCCGATGACCGGCACCGCCTGCTGACGAAGCTGCTGGGCCAGCTTTGGGGCCAGGCTGCGCTGCTGGCTGCCGCCGATGGCCACCAGCCAGGTGGGCAGGGTGCCACCGGGCAGGCTGCCGCCGCCTATCATGCTCTCCCCGGCGATGACGGTGGCCCCGGCCACGGTTTTGGCCCACTGCCGGGCCCGCTTCTTGATTTCATCGGGTGGGGTGGCAATCATCCGCCATACCGGTATCCTGGCGGTGGCCTCCCCCCGGAGGTAGTGGACCAGGGTGGCCGCCAGCCCGGCCAGCCTGAGCTTGTCCAGGCGCAGGGCCCGGGCCAGCGGGTGTTTCTTCAGTCTGTCCACCAGATCTCGTGTTCCCACGATAATCCCGGCCTGCGGGCCGCCCACCAGCTTGTCCCCGGAGAAGAAGACCAGCCCGGCCCCCAGGGTCACGCTGCGGGGCACCAGCGGCTCCGGGGCCAGCCCGAAGGCGGTGGTATCCAGGAAGCAGCCGCTGCCCAGGTCGTCAAAGAGGGGGAGGTCATGCTCCCGGCCCAGGGCTGCCAGCTCCTCCAGGGTGACCTCATGGGTGAAGCCGGTGACCCGGAAGTTGCTGGAGTGGACGCGCAGCAGGGCGGCGGTGCGGGGGGTGATGGCCTGCCGGTAATCGGCGGCGTAGGTGCAGTTGGTGGTGCCCACCTCAACCAGCCTGGCCCCGCTCTGGCGCATGACGTCGGGGATGCGGAAGCCGCCGCCGATTTCTACCGCCTGCCCCCGGGAAACGATGATCTCCTGCCGTTTGGCCAGGGCGGTCAGCCCCAGCAGCACCGCGGCGGCGTTGTTGTTGACCGCCAGGGCGGCCTCGGCCCCGCTCAGCTGGCAGAGGAGGCCCTCGATGTGGGCGTGGCGGGAGCCCCGCCGGCCGGTGGCCAGGTCAAACTCCAGGTTGCAGTAGTCGCCGGCGGCCTGGCTCATGGCCATGATGGCCTCCGGGCTCAAGGGGGCCCGCCCCAGGTTGGTGTGCAGGATGACGCCGGTGGCGTTGATGACCGGGCGCGGGTTGCTCTGTTCCAGGCCGGTCAGCCGGGCGGTCACGGCGGTGGCGATTTCATCGAGAGAAGGGCCGGCTTTACCCCGGCCGATGGCCTGCCGGGCGTCATCGAGGCACTGCCGGATGATGTCCACCAGCCGGTCATGGGGATATACCGCTGCCAGCGACGCGATACGCTCGTCGGAGAGCACCCGGTCCACGCTGGGCAGATGGCGCCGTTCAACCTGGCTCATACGCGAATATTGTACTATATCCCGCCTCACTTTCAAAGCGATGCCGCCCGGCCTGGACTTGAGATGCCGCCGGGCTTTGTTTTCTGGGCGCGGGGTGCTAAAATACCAGCAGACCGTGATATGGCCACGGTCCGAACTTCACGGAGGAACGGGATGGAGGAGAAGATACCTCCCCGGCTGACGGCCAGCGTCAGCGGGGGGGGCTGAGCCTCGAAGCTGGGTCCGGGTGACCTGTATAACGCCCTGTGCGGCCTGACCGTCGTCGCCGACCCCAAGGTGATGCGGGGCATGGCCAGCCTGGATGACGCCGGCGTCTACCGGCTGTCGGACGAGCTGGCCCTTATCCAGACTATTGACTTCTTCACCCCGATAGTGGATGACCCGTACCGCTTCGGGCAGATTGCGGCCGCCAACGCCCTGAGCGATGTCTATTCCATGGGGGGCCGGCCGCTGACCGCCATGAACATCGTCTGCTTCCCGGTCAAGCGGCTGGACATCTCCGTGCTGAAGGACATCCTGCGGGGCGGGATGGACAAGATGAACGAGGCGGGGGTGGCCCTGGTGGGCGGGCACAGCGTGGAAGATGCCGAGCTGAAGTACGGCCTTTCGGTGACCGGCACGGTGCACCCTGACCGGCTGGTAACCAACGGCGGGGCCCGGCCGGGTGACCGCCTGATATTGACCAAGCCGCTGGGGACGGGTATCATCGGCAGCGCCCTGAAGGCAGGGCAGGTGAGCCCGGAGACGGAGAGCAAGGTGGCCGGCTCCATGGCCGCCCTGAACCGGACCGCCGCCGAGCTGATGCAGGCGGTGGGGGTGCATGCCTGCACCGATATTACCGGCTTTGGGCTGGCCGGTCACATCATTCAGCTGGCGGAGAACAGCCGGGTGGGTATCGAGCTCCACCCGGCCGATATTCCCTATTTTCCCGAGGTGGTTGATTTTTCCCGGCAGGGGCTGCGCCCCGGCGGCCTGTCCCGCAACCGGGACTACTACGCCGACCGGGTGAAGTTTGCCCGCCGGCTGCCGGACTATCTGGATGATATCCTCTTTGACCCCCAGACCTCCGGCGGTCTGCTCATCGCTCTGGACGAGGCTAAGGCGGCGCGGTTGCTCGGTGAGCTGCAGCAGGCCGGGGTGGTGGAAGCTGCCATTATCGGGGAGGTAGTCAGGGGGCCGGTGGGAGTGGTTAACATAACATTGTAAATTTGTCCTGGCCTGTTTCCCGTTAGTCCTTGACAGGAAAACCGTAAGGTTATAGTCTAATACTGGTACGGTGATTCTACCCCGATTCCCTTTACATGCAGTAAACAGGTGAGGTGAACCAGCGCGTGAGTATAAGAATTATCGTTTGTGTCAGACAGATCATTGACCCGTTGACCCCGGCCTCTGAATTCAAGGTTGACCCGGCCAGGAAGCGGGCCGTGCTGCCTCCGGGCAGAAAGCTGGTAATCAGCGATTATGACGAGGTGGCCGTGGAGGCCGCTTTGCGGATAAAGGATACCCGTGGTGCCGAGGTAACTGCCCTGAGCCTGGGAGACGGGTCAGCCAAGGAGGCGCTGCGCCGCTGCCTGGCGATGGGTGCCGATAAAGGGGTGCTCCTCTGCGACCCGGCGTTTGATGATGCCGATAGTCTGGCGACGGCCCGGGCCCTGGCCCAGGCCATAAAGAAGCTGGGTGAATTTGACCTGGTTCTCTGTGGCCGGCAGGAAGGGGACTGGGACGCCGGGCAGGTCGGTTCCGGGACGGCGGCCCTCCTCGGCATCCCGGTAGTCTCGGTGGTGGGGAGGATTGATATTGGTGATAACGGCTCGGCGGTGGTGGAGCGGATTGTCGCTGACGGCCGCGATGTCATTGAGATGCCGTTGCCGGCCCTGCTCACGGTGAGCAGTGAGATTGGCGAACCGCGATACCCTCCGGTGAGACGGGTCCTGGCTGACGCCAGGTAGGAAATACCGGTCTGGACCGCCCAGGACATCGGTTATACCGCTAAATCACGCGATACCATCATCAAGCTATCTGTCCCGGCCCATGAAAGCCAGTGCCTCTTCATTGAGGGCGAGACACCGGCGGAACAGGGCACCAGATTAGCCCTTAAAATCCGGGAGGCCGATATCATCTAGGCCGTTACAGGAGGCAGCATGCCGGAGAATACAGGAGTCCTGGTGGTTGGTGAGCTTGGGGAGGGTGGCTTAGCCCCTATCACCCCCGAGCTGTTGGGTATTGGCCGCAAGCTGGCCGACGGACTGGGCCAGGCACTGGCGGCGGTGCTGGTGGGTGGGGCCGTGGCGGATACGGCCCGGGAGGCCATCTTTTATGGTGCTGACCGGGTCTACCTCGTCGAGGCTGAGGTACTGGCCGACTATCTGACCGATTCGTACGTGGCCGCCCTGGAAAAGCTGAACCAGCAGGCCAGGCCGGAGATTATGCTGTTCGGGCATACCGCCATGGGCAGGGACCTGGCCCCGGCCCTGGCCTTCAGGCTGGGTACGGGGGTGACCCTGGACTGCGTTGGCCTTGACCTTGACCCGGCTACCGGGCTATTACAGAAGACCAAGCCGGTTTACGGTGGTAACGCCGTGGCGGTATATGTCTGTCAGGAAGGGCGCCCCCAGATGGCAGCTGTCCGCCCCCGGGCGATGGCACCACTGGGGAGGGATACCACCCGCCATGGGGAGGTAATCGCCTTTGACCCCGGTATCGACCCGTCAGCGGTACGCGGCCGGGTAGTGCGTAAAATCAGGGAAGCGGCCGTCGGCATGAAGCTTGAGGAAGCCCCTGTTATCGTCTGCGGGGGGCGGGGTATCGGCAGTGCCGAAGCCTTCAAGATGCTTGAAAAACTGGCCGCTGTACTCGGTGGCACCATCGGGGCTACCCGGCCTCCCTGCGATGCCAGGTGGGTTCCCGACTACTGCCAGATAGGGCTTACCGGTAAGCTGGTGGCACCCGACCTCTACATCGGCGTGGCCCTTTCCGGCGCCAGCCAGCATGTGGCCGGTATGTCGGGGTCCAAAAACATCCTGGCCATCAATAAAGACCCCCAGGCCAATATCTTCAAGGTAGCCCACTTCGGGGTGGTGGGTGAGTACCAGAAGGTGTTACCCGCCTTCGTCGAGAAATGCCGGGAACTGCTATCGTAAAGGAGACAAGCAAGTGGCGGAAATTGAGGAACTCAGCAAAGAAGACCTGGAAAAAGACATCCTGGACATTGTGGCCCGCTGTATCCGTTGCCGGTTCTGCGTGCCCAGCTGTCCCCTGTTTGAAATCACCCCGGGGTGGGTCACCCAGGGGGG
>JAZDIY010000166.1:0-3228 GCA_043804445.1 Chloroflexota bacterium
CAGCCGGACAACCGGGGTGATGCCGTCATCGGCCGCCTGCTTAGCTTCGTCCCCGACTTGCTGCTGGTGGAGGGCAATACGGCCTATCTGGTCAATCCCCAGGCCGCCGATAGCCCGGTGTACAGCTATGGCGGGGCGCACCCGATACTGGAGGGCCGCTACGGCCAGGGTGGCTGGGGGACGAACCAGGTGCGGGTGGAGGGCTTCAATCCGGATACCGGTGGGCCTGTCCTGGTGCATAGCTTCGCCTGGGAGGAGATTGCCCGCTGGTACCAGCGCCCCCTACGGGTGACTGACCGTAACATCAGCACCGCTACCGAGGCCGGGCAGCGGGGGGAGGCCTGGCTGCGCCGGGCAGAGATGGCTGCCGCCAGCGGTGAGATTGCCGTGCCGGTGAACTGCGGCCAGCAACTGTATGATGTGGTGGATATTACCGATAGCCGGGCGGGACTGAGCGGGGCCAGAAGACGGGTGCTGGGACTGGCCCTGGTCTATCAGCCCCGGCGCGGCGAATACCGCCAGCGCCTCCAGCTCGGAGCGGTCTAAAGAAAGCCACCTTTCAGAACCGTTGCCGGAGTTATACAGTGGCATCCAGCCATAGGGGAGTAAGACCAGCTATGGGAGGGGAATACCACCCGAAACACCAGGGAGTTTAAGAGGGGCATCAGCCCCTCTTTCAGCAAATTCCCCTTCCCCTGAAGCAGGGGAAGGGGGTAAAGGGGATAGGGTCTAACAACTGGAAGGAGCCTTGAGATGATATTACAGAAGGCGGTACTGAAAAGCTTCAACGCCACCGGCTATGTGGCTACCGTCCAGGTCACCGGCAGCCAGACGGCCTATCTGGAGGACGTGGCGGTAGCCCGGAACATACCTTCGGCGGAGATGGTAGCCGGCAGAAATCTGGCGGTGATGTTCTTTGACGAGCACAATGCCAGAGAGGCGGTGGTAATCGCCGTCTACACCTAGCGCCCGAAGCGGCGCCTGTAATACGGCCTTTCCTCGGGGGGCGGCTGCAGATGGCGGTTTTTGATGCAACCCGGCGGCGGTGTCATTACCCGCTGGCGGGCATCATCGGGGGCCTCTACCAGCGGCGTGGTTAACGGCCGGTGCAGGGGTGGCGGTACGGTCGGCCTGACTGCTGGCGGCGGTACCGTGGGCCGGGCCGGGTGTGGCGCGGCGGGCCGCTCCAGGTGTGGCACCGCGGGCCGGGCCGGGTGCAGCGTGGCGGGCCGCTCCAGCCGGGCTGGTTCTAGCGGCCTGACCACTGGTGACGGCGCCGGGGGTTCTTTCACCGCTGGCTCGGTAGCCTGATGGGGTGGTGCCGGTGACCGGGGTATTCGGGGCCCCTCCCCGGGATGGGCTATGGTATCGGCGATAAGCCCCAGGATGCGGTTCTGCTCGGCGGCACCCTTCTTCAGTTCCTGGGAGGCGTCGCTCAGGCCGATGATGGCGCTGGTGTGGCTGCGCAGGTGCTCGGCGTACAGCTCGATGGCCCCGGCGAACTTATCCAGGGCCTGTTGCGTGCTGGCCATGCCATCTTCGGTGCCCTTGAGCCTTGACTCCAGCGTCAGGGCGGTGCGCCGGTTATCGTCCAGTACCGGGGCAAAGGCCTGCCGCTGCAGCCACCACCGGCTCTGGCTAATCTCGTGGCTGTAGGTAAAGAGAAAGATCAGGGCCAGGCAGGTCACCGCGAAGATGAAGCCCCACTGGCTCTGCAGGAACAGGAAGGGTATGCCCAGGTTGGCGTACTGCTTGTCCACCTTGCCCCTCAGGTCCGTGGCGAGCACGGTGAAGGGGTCCTCGCCGGTGTTGTCGCCCTTGGTGCGGAAGCCCAGGGCGCCGGTGTTGCTGATGCTGATGACCCGGTGGGCCACCACCGGCGGGTAGTTGTAGCGGTCCTGGATGGCCCTGGGGACGTTGAAGACGATGATATCGTCCACCACAATCTCGGTGGGCAGCACCTCCCTGACCGAAATCAGGTCACCGGTATGCAGCACCGGCTCCATGCTGATACCCGCGATGGGGATAAGCGGCATGGCCGTCTTCATGAAGTTAATGCCGAACAGGACGACGGCGGCAATCAGTATCAGACCGATGGTCCTTTTCATGGCTGTTACTTCTGGATAACCTCAGCGTATATCTCTGGGGTCAGCGTCCACCCCTCGTCCCACTCCGAGGTATCGCCGGAGCCCAGGCCGTAGCTGCCGCCGGTGACACTGATGGTGTGCTCGTTACCGGTCGGCCCCGCCGAGGTAGTATAGCTCGCCCGTACCTCGTGCAGGGTGGGGGTGTGGGTATTGTCGCTGGTGGACAGGGTGGCCCGCCACTGCAGGTAGCGCCCCGAGGGCAGCCCGGCGATTACCGGCGAGTCGGCGGAGCCCAGGTTAATCCAGACCGGGGTGGCGGCGTCTTGGGCAAAGGCGGTGTCCGACGCCCTGACCTGGAAACTGATGTTGGTGCCGCTGGTCAGCGTCTCGTCCCAGGCGAGCTGGTTCCAGGTGGCCCCGGCTTCCCCGGTGTCGTAGACCGCCGAGGCGAGGGTGCCCAGGCTCTGGTACTGCCCGACGGCGGTGGTGACTATCTTGATGTCGTCGATGTAGAGGTAATCAGTGTTGTTGGCCATCTCGGCGTCAAAGGCAATCCAGAACTGGCTGGACATGGTGAACGCCGAGAGGTCGATGTCATTGTAGTGGTAGACGTTGTCATCATCCCCGTCCACCCAGGTCTTGACCACCGTCCAGTTGCTGCCGTCGGGGCTGACCAGGGCCTCGGCAAACTCGCCGCTCTCGAAGGAGTTGGCCTTGCCCCAGAACTGGAGGCGGACGTCGGTCTGCCCGGACAGGTCCACCGGCCGGTCCACGTAGCCGGTGCTGTTCCTCAGCCTGAGGTGCAGGTCGCCCCCGTGGGGGACGTCGATACTGGAGAGGTCGGCGGCCCCCTCGTGGTACCAGTCGGCCAGCCAGCCGGTGCCGCCCGACCAGGTGTCGCTCTCAAAGTCATCGGCGGCGATGGTGGCCCCGCCCGCGACGGCTTCGAGGGTAACGCTCCCCGGGCTGGTGGTGGTATCCACCTGGTCCAGGATGCCGGACTCAAAGTGCGCCTGGCTGCTCTGCGTCCAGGTGGTGCCGATGGTGCCGTCGGCGCTGAGGTTAAATTGGGCCACCCCGTTTTCCAGGGTGAGCAGGCTGTAGCTTTCCGCGGCGCCGTCCATGGCCAGCTTCAGGTTGA
>JAZDIY010000167.1:0-2028 GCA_043804445.1 Chloroflexota bacterium
ACCGACAAGTCCCTAAGCAAACTGGAGGTAAGCAACGATGTACGGAACCAGAGCACGTATCGGATTAATCGTCCCCTCATGCAATACCACCACCGAAGTGGAGTTCAATGCCCTGACACCGGATGATATCTCGGTGCACGCCGCCCGGATGCTGCTCACCCACGGCACCATAGAACAGCTGGCCCGCATGTCCGAGGATACCGAGCGGGCGGCCGAGCTCATCGCCACCACCGACCCCGCGGTGGTGGCCTTCGCCTGCACCACCGGCAGCCTTTTCGGCGGCATGGGCTGGGACGAGAAGCTAATCAAGCGCATCGAGCGGATTGTCAAGGTGCCCACCACCACCACCGCCACCGCCGTCATCCGGGCCTTCCGGGAACTGGGCATCACCAAGGTCTCGGTAGGCACTCCTTATAATAAGGAGCTCAACCAGGTTGAGATTGACTTTTTCGAAGGCTCCGGCATCGAGGTGCTGGACATCAAGGGCCTCGACCTGAACATGGACCAGATGCGGCAGATACCGCTGGAGGGATACGCGGCCCTGGCCCGCGAGGTGGACAAGCCGGAGGCCCAGGCCGTCTTCTTGAGCTGCACCAGCCTCAAGGCCGTGCCCATCATTGACCCGCTGGAAAAGGAGCTGGGCAAATACGTCTTCAGCAGCAACGTGGCCACCTTCTGGGACGTGATGCGAAGGCTGGGCATCAAAGAGCCGATTCGGGGGCGGGGCCGGCTGCTGGCCAGCATATAGGAACCGGGAGCAAATTAAGTAACGGGGGTGCTATTTTTATGAACCCAAGAGCCGATAGATACCGGGTGGGCATTGACATCGGGGGTACCTTTACCGACATCGTTTTCCTGAGCAAGGACGGCAAAATACTCACCCAGAAGCTGAGTTCCACGCCGGACAACTACACCCGGGCCGTGGTCAACGGTCTGCAGCACGTCCTGGATGCTAACCACCTGAGCGGTGTCAACATCGATGAGGTGGTGCACGCCTGCACCGTGGCCACCAATGCCGTGCTGGAGCACGGCGGCGCCCGCACCGGCCTGCTCACCACCCGGGGCTTCCGGGATATCCTGGAAATCAGGCGCTTCCGTATCCCGGAGATGTATAACCTGAACTGGAACAAGCCCGCTCCCCTGGTGCCCCGCGAGCTGCGGATGGAGGTTGACGAAAGGATAAGCGCCCAGGGTGAAATCATCCAGCCCTTGAGCCTGAAGAGCGTGCGGGACGCCATCGACCGGCTGGTGGACAAGGGGGTCATCTCGGTAGCGGTCTGCTTAATCAATTCTTATGTCAACCGGACCCACGAACTGAAAATCAAAGAGGTCATTCAGAAGCGGTACCCCCACCTGTACGTCACCATCTCCTCGGAGCTGGTACCCATCATCAACGAGTACGAGCGCACCAGTGAGGCAGTGGTCAACGCCTACGTGATGGTGGTGGTCTCCGAGTACCTGAGCCAGCTCAACCAGGCCCTGCAGAACGCCGGGGTGAAGGCCCCCCTGCTGGTGATGACCTCCAGCGGGGGCATGATGTCGGTCAAGGCCGCCAGCGAAAAGCCGGTAAACATCATCGAGTGCGGGCCGGCCGCCGGGGTGGTGGGCTCCAACTACGTGGCCAAGAAGCTGGGGACTCCGAACCTGCTCACCCTGGACATGGGCGGCACCACCACCAAGGCCTCCCTCATCGAAAAGAACCAGCTCAGCCGGGCCCCGTCCTACGAGGTGGGAGCGGGCATCTCCATGGCCAGCCGCCTGTCCACCGGCGGGGGCTACGTTATCCGGGTACCGGCCATTGACATTGCCGAAATCGGTGCCGGCGGCGGCAGCAAGCTCTGGCTGGATGTGGGCGGGGCCTTCCACGTCGGCCCTCAGAGCGCCGGGGCCTATCCCGGCCCGGTCTGCTATGATATCGGTGGTGAGGAACCCACCCAGACCGACGCCAACCTGGTGCTGGGCTACCTGAACCCCGAATACCTGGTGGGCGGTGCCCTCCGCCTGAACGCCAAAAAGTCGTACCAGGCC
>JAZDIY010000168.1:0-4910 GCA_043804445.1 Chloroflexota bacterium
GGCCGCCCATGGCCTCTGCCTGCCGCATCTGGCGGTAGCTGGCCGAGGCGGCGTTCTCCAGGAACCAGCCGATAAAGGCCAGCCACAGGCCGCTGAACCAGTCCAGCCCGCCGGGCCGGAAGATGACGATGGCCAGGCCGCCCAGCATGAAAAGATAGCCCACCCCCCGGCCCACCAGGGTGGCGATACGGGTGGCGCGCCGGTAGTTACCACTTAAGCGCCAGACCAGGGAACGGAAGACACGCCCGCCGTCCAGGGGGAAGCCGGGGATAAGGTTGAACACCGCCAGGGCGATGTTGATGTACGCCAGCCAGGAGGCCATCTCCTGCACCACCCCTACCGGCACCAGCCAGCCGAGCAGGGCGAACAGGCCGCCCAGCACCAGGCTGCAGCCGGGGCCGGCCACCGCCATCTTGAACTCGGCACCGGGGCGGGCGGCCTCCCGGGTCATCTGGGCGACGCCGCCGAAGATAAACAGGGTGATGCTCTTGATGGGAACACCGTTGGCCCGCCCTACCAGGCTGTGGGACAGCTCGTGGGCCAGCACCGAGCTGAAAAAGAGCAGCGAGGTGACCAGGGCGGTAGCCCAGTTGAGCAGCGGCGACCACTGCGGGTAGTCCAGAGGGAAGGCCTGCCAGCCGAGCGAGACGGTAACCAGGGCAAAGATGATGAACCAGCTGTAGTGAATGCGAATCTGGATACCCAGAATCCGGCCGATGTTGAACGCTCTACCCATCTCTCGTCAAGGGCAGCCGCCGGCTAGCACTTGGGAGCGGAGACACCCAGGTACTGCTCCACGAACTCCATGGCGCAGAACTCGCCGCACATGCTGCAGGCCGAGCCGCGCGAGGTATGCTTGCCGTGCACCCGCCGGGAGCGCTCCGGGTCGAGTGACAGCCGGGCCTGCGCCTCCCAGTCCAGATTCTTGCGGGCCACCGACATCTGCCGGTCCCAGTCGGCGGCCCCATTAACCCCTTTGACGATATCGGCGGCGTGGCCGGCCAGGCGCGAGGCCATCACCCCTTGCCGGACATCGTCCGGGTCGGGCAGGGAAAGGTGCTCGGCCGGGGTGACGTAGCACAGGAAATCGGCCCCCGCCGCCGCGGCAATGGCCCCGCCGATAGCCCCGGTGATGTGGTCATAGCCGGCGGCAACATCGGTCACCAGCGGGCCGAGCACGTAAAAGGGGGCCCCTCTACAGATGGATTTCTGCAGCCTGACGTTAGCCTCGATATGGTTCAGGGGCAGGTGCCCCGGCCCCTCCACCATCACCTGCACCCCGGCCGCCTGGGCCCGCTGCACCAGCTCGCCGATGACCAGCAGCTCCTCTATCTGGGCCCGGTCGGTGGCATCGGCCAGGCAGCCCGGGCGCATGCCGTCACCCAGGCTGAGGGTAACGTCAAACTCACGGGCAATCCCCAGCAGGCGGTCGTAGTGCTGGTAGAGGGGGTTTTCACACTCGTTGTAGAGCATCCAGCCGATGAGGAAGGCCCCGCCACGGGAGACCACGTCGGCCACCCGGCCCTGCCGCTTCAGGCGGCCGAAGGCGGACTGGGTCACCCCGCAGTGCACGGTGATGAAATCAACCCCGTCCCGGGCCTGCTCCTCGATAACGGCGAAGAGGTCATCCGCCGTCATCTTGACGATGGCACCGTGCCGGCCGATAGCCTCAATAGACGCCTGATAGATGGGTACCGTGCCGATAGATACGCGGCTGGCGGCAAGAACGGCCCGCCGGATGGCGGGTATGTCGCCACCGGTGCTCAGGTCCATCACGGCATCGGCCCCGCTGTCAATACAAACGCTCAGCTTCTCCAGCTCGGTATCAATGCTGCCGAAGTCAGAGGAGGTGCCGATGTTGGCATTTACCTTGGTCCTTAAGCCCTTGCCGATGCCGCCGGGCACCAGGCCGGTGTGGTTGACGTTGGCCGGGATAACTATCGTCCCCTCGGCCAGCCCCTGGCGGACGAACTCAGCGGTAACCCCCTCCTGCTGCGCCACCGTCTCCATCTGCGGTGAGATTGTCCCCTGTCTGGCCAGCTCCAACTGAGTCATGTCTGCCTCCACCTAAGTTAAAAATAAAGACCAAGGGGGTTAGGCGGTGACCGCTTGACCCTTGGTCCAAGCCATTACCGCTTTCCTTCGCTCGTGCTACCGAGAGCAGGTTCCAGGGTTGGCATTAAAATCTGCCTCTCAGCCTTGCGGCACCCCTAGCGGTGAACACTATCGGCTACCCCTTGAATATAGCACAGAACGGCCGGTATTTGCAAAAAATCGGGCCCAAAGCGAGGCAGCAGGCCGTCCTTGCCAGCCGGCCGTAATTCCACTATCATATTAAGTGGTTCAACCCCGCGGAAGACTATCCACAAAGGACGCACGACGCCGATGAATAATGAGAACACCAATGAGCGCCCCTTCCCCAACATGACGGTGGGGGTCATGGGCTCCGCCGGCGGTGACCTGACCGATGAAGTACGCCGGCGGGTACGCGAGCTGGGCACGGCCATCGCCCGGCGGGGGTACGTGCTGATTACCGGGGCCTGCCCCGGCCTGCCCCACGAAGCGGTCAAGGGGGCCAACCTGGCCGGAGGAGTGGTGGTGGGGGTATCCCCCGCCCTGAACCTGGAGGAGCACGTGCTCAAGTATAACTCCCCCACCCGGGGCTACAACGCCATCATCTACACCGGCAGCGGCCTGATGGGGCGGGAGATTGAAAATATCCGCAGCTGCGACGTGGTCATCTTTGCCGGCGGCCGCTCGGGCACGCTGGGGGAGTTCGCCATCGCCTACGACGAGGGCAAGGTCATCGGCGTCCTGGAGAACACCGGGGGCATCACCTCACACCTGGAGCAGATTATCAACATGGTACAGAAGGATACCGGGGCCGTGGTGCGCTACGCCGCTGGCCCGGAAAAGCTGCTGGACGAGCTGGAAAGGGTCTACCAGGCGCTGATTCTGCCCCACCACACCAAGGTGCTGGAGTGCCACGACCCGGACGGCACCGCCGAGCCCTAGCCAGCCCCCGCCCATCGTGGCGGTTTGCCCCCGTAAACGGTAAATGCTAGACTGATAATATACCCATGAACTACACCGTTACCGAGGAAAGCTTCGCCAGCCTGGCCGATTACTGGCCACCAACCGATAACCACCTCCGGTGGCTGCCCATATTCGTTTTGCCCGCCTGGCTGCGGGTCTGGTGGCAGACCTTCGGCGCCGGCGCCCGGCTGTACCTGGGTGCGGTGCGGCAGGAGGCTGAAATCATCGGTATCATCCCCCTCTCGGTGAAGGCAGAGACCGCCGCCATCATCGGCAGCCCCGATGTCTGCGATTACCTGGACTTCGTCACCGTCCCGGGGAGGGAGGACGATTTCAGCAACGCACTGCTCGACGAGCTGCCCCGGCAGGGCATCAAGCAACTGGACCTGAAGGCCCTGCGGCCTGACTCCTTCGTGCTCACCCACCTGGTGCCCCTGGCCCGGCGGCGCCACTACGAGGTGCGGCAGCAGCCGGCTGACGTAGCCCTGGAGGTAGCCCTGCCCCCCACCTGGGAGGCCTACCTGGAGCAGCTGACGGTGAAACAGCGGCACGAGCTGAGACGCAAGCTGAGGAGACTGGAGGAGGCCGGCGGGGTGGACTACCGCACCGTCACCGGGAGCACCGCCGTTACCGCTGTCATGGACACCTTCCTGGAGCTGCTGGCCTCTAGCCGCCCGGAGAAGGCCGACTTCATGACCCCCCTGATGAGCGCCTTCTTCCGGGCCATGGCCGCCAGCCTGGCGGCGGCCGGGCTGCTCACCATGGGTGTCCTGGAGATAGCCGGGCAGACCGCCGCCATGGTAATGGCCTTCGACTACCAGGACAGCGTCTATCTCTACAACAGCGGCTACGCCCCCGGCTACCGGGCCTTAAGCCCGGGGCTGCTCTCCAAGGCCCTGCTGATTAAGGACAGCATCCAGCGGGGGCGGAAGCTCTTTGACTTTATGAAAGGTAACGAGACGTACAAGTACCACCTGGGGGGCCACGAAGTCCCCCTGTACGATTGCCAGATTAGCCTGAGATAAGGGGTAACCCGGCCACAAAGGATAGAGGGAAACGGTGGACGATAGTAAACTGAGCATCGCCATCTTGAGCGTGCACAGCTGCCCCGCCGGCCATCTGGGGGCCCGGGATACCGGCGGTATGAGCGTCTACATCCGCGAGGTGGCCCGGGCCCTGAGTGAACAGGGACACGGGGTGGACATCTACACCCAGCTCCACAACCCGGAGGACGCCTGCGTGACCACGCTGGGCCGGGATACCCGGCTCATCCACCTGGAGGCCGGCCAGGACCGGCGGGTGCCCAAGCTGGCCCTGTACGCCAGCCTCCCCGAGTTCGCCGCCAACCTGGAGAACTATCGGGTGGAGCACCACCGCCGCTATGACCTGGTCTTCAGCCACTACTGGCTCTCGGGCTGGGTGGGCGAATCGCTGCGGGCATGGTGGCAGGTCCCCCACCTGATGGTGTTCCACACCCTGGGGGCCATCAAGAACGCCATCGGCATCGGGGAGACCGAGCCGGAAATCCGCCTGGAAACGGAAAGGCGCCTGGCCCGGAGCTGCCCGCGCCTCATCGCCACCACCGAGCGGGAGAAAACGGCCCTCGTCGGCCACTACGGGGCCCTGCCGGAACGGGTGGGTGTCGTCCCCTGCGGGGTGAACCTGGACCTCTTCCGCCCCGGTGATGCCAGGGCGGCCCGCCAGCGGCTGGGCCTCGGTGAAGAGAAGCTAATCCTCTACGTGGGCCGCATCGAGCCCCTGAAGGGGCTTGACCGGCTGATTGAGGCCATGGCCTGCCTGCCCGGCGAGCCCCCCCGGCTGGTGGTCATCGGCGGCGACGATAGCAGCCAGCCGGAGATTGCCCGCCTTAAGGC
>JAZDIY010000169.1:0-2305 GCA_043804445.1 Chloroflexota bacterium
GGGCACCATGTTCGATAAACTCGGCTCCGGTCTGGGCTGGGGGCTGGGGGCGGCGCTGGGCGCCAAGCTGGCCGCCCCGGATAAAACCGTGGTCACCCTGGTGGGGGACGGCAGCTTCAACTTTGGCTGTCCCATCTCCACCCTCTGGGCCGCCCACTGCAACCGGGCGCCCTTTTTATGCGTCGTCTTCAACAACGGGGGGTACATGGCGCCCAAGATGCACCACCGCCAGGCCTACGGCCCGGACAGCTACCTGGAGAAGGGCGATGTTGCCATCGGCTCCGACTTTGTCTCCCCGCCGGACTATGCCGCTATCGCCAGGGCCTGCCACGCCCATGCCGAGACAGTAGATGACCCCTCGGCCATCAGGGCAGCCCTGAAGCGTGCCCTGAAGCAGGTGCGCGCTGGCCAGGCGGCACTGCTTGACGTCAAGATTGCCAAACCACCCAGGCGTTAAGATAACAGAAAGTGGGAGTGATGCCTGATAATCACCTTTCCCGTCATTGTGCTCTGGTTGCCGCAACTGATGTTATAAACTGGCGTTAATAATTTACCGTCTACTTACCCGATTCTTTACTTGAGGAGGCTACGAATGGTTACCAAACAGGCGGAAGTTGTCAAAGCCGATGTGCTGTGTATCGGCGGCGGCCCCGCCGGGCTCATGGCCGCCATCAGGGCCGGGGAGCTCGGCGCCAGCGTCGTCGTCGCCGACAAGGGCAACACCCTGCACAGCGGTTCGGCCACCGGCGGCTGTGACCACTTCATGTGCTACAACCCCGAATATCACGGCACCGACGTAGCGCCGATACGGGAAGCGGTCTTCAACGCGCCCACCGGCGGCTGCACCGACCCGGTCTACGTGGATATCTGGCTGGACAAGTCCTTTGAGATGGTCAAGCTCTGGGAATCATGGGGCATCCCCATGAAGCACAACGGCAAATGGGACTTCGGCGGCCACTCCTTCCCGGACCGGCCCCGCATCCACATGCACTACGCCGGCGGCAATCAGAAGAAGGTGCTCACCGAAAAGGCCCTCAAAAATGGCGCCAGGCTAATGAACCGGGTCACCATCTTTGAGCTGCTCCGGGACGGGGACCGCGTCATCGGGGCGCTGGGGTTTGACACCTGGAACGGGCGTATAATACAGTTTGAGGCCAAGAGCACCATGCTGGCCACCGGCCTGGTATCCCGGCTCTACCCCGGCCTGACGCCGGGCTGGCTGATAAACATACCCGTCTTCCCCTTCAACACCGGCGATGGCCGCGCCATGGGCCTGCGGGCGGGGGCCTACCTGACCGGGCTGGAGTTCACCGGGCGCTGGGCCGGCCCCAAGTACTTCTCCCGGGCGGGCAAGGGGACCTGGATAGGCGTGCTGCGGGAGCCTTCCGGCAGGCCGGTGGGGCCATTCATCACCAGGCCCAACAAGGAGACCGGGGATATCGTGGCCGATGTCTACCCCGCCCTGTTTGCGGACTACGCCGCCGCCGCCCGGGGGCCGGTCTATATGGACCTGCACGGCGCCAGCAAGGAGGACATAGAGTACATGCTGCACTGGCTGCGGCACGAAGGCAACACCGGGCTGGTGAACCACCTGGCCCAGGCGGGCATAGACCTGACCAAGAACGGCATTGAGTTCGGCACCTATGAGTTCGGCATCAGGGGCGGGGTCTGGCATACCCCGGACTCGGCCACCAACCTGAAGGGGCTTTACGCCTGCGGCGAGGAGTACGCCGTGCTCGGCGGCATGGCCGGCGCCGTGACGCTGGGCTGGATGGCCGGTGAGAACATGGCCAACCACGCCAGGGGCACCGAATTTGCCGGGCTGGAGGGGGAAAAGGATAGGATTGAGCACGAGACAGGCCGTATCACCGCCATGCTGTCCCGGAAGGCCGGCGCCAGCTGGCAGGAAGCCAACGTCGCCCTTCAGAACACCATGCTGGACTACGCCGGCGGGCTGCGCTCGGAGCCCCTGCTGACACAGGGGCTGACACACCTGGCCCGCGTGAAAGAGAAGGCCGCCGAGACGCTGATGGCCAGGAACGGCCATGAGCTGGGGCGCTGCCTGGAAGTGCTTAGCCTGATGGAAGTGGGCGAGGCGGTGATTACCGCCGCCAGGGCCAGGCAGGAGAGCCGGGGGCCGCACAAACGCTACGACTACCCGTATACCAACCCGCTGCTGGACCGGAGCCTGCTGGTCAGCAAAGAGGCCGGGAATTTCGCCATCAAATGGGGCGAGAAGATGCATAAGGGGGGCTAAGCGGCCCGTTCGCTCTGCCGGGAAATAACCGAGATATTTTTAAGGAGG